>NZ_CAZEFZ010000062.1:1310-3768 GCF_964511145.1 Tenacibaculum amylolyticum | reverse complement strand
AAAGTATTAATTTAGTGGCTCATATACCCCCGAAATATATGAACACTAAATCAGTAATTATACATTTATAAATACAATTATATTTACTCTAGTATTAATTTTTAAAATAGAGTAATTATGAAAAAAATAGCATTTGTTTTAGCTATGTGTTTTTGTGTGTTTTTATTAACTGGTTGTATTGATACAGCAAAAGAATTAGAAGAATTAAAAAATGATGAGCAACAAATCAACCTTATTGAACCTGATGAAACGGGAGAACCTGACGGTGGAGTACCAGAAGAGGAAGGTTAAAATTATACTTTTATATATAATATCTATTGGTATATCTACAGGAACTTTTTTTCATTTTTTTCAAAA
This sequence comes from Tenacibaculum amylolyticum, assembly GCF_964511145.1. NCBI lineage: Bacteria > Pseudomonadati > Bacteroidota > Flavobacteriia > Flavobacteriales > Flavobacteriaceae > Tenacibaculum > Tenacibaculum amylolyticum. The sequence goes on along the minus strand of NZ_CAZEFZ010000062.1, from coordinate 3,411 downwards.
TAAAGTTCCTGTAGATGTTTTAGCACATCAAAAAACATTCAAACCGAAAGTAAAGCTAGCTAGGATAAACGATTTAAAGAAACTCAAAGAAAAACTAGTTAAAAAAGAAATATCTATTGAACAATTTGAAGAAATGTTTGATGAATCTCTTAAACATAGTAATTTAAGAGAAAAAGAATATTATAAAAAAAAGAAAGCACTCGTAAAAGATCATACTTTATTTAACTTCTCTACTGAACGTCAATTTACATTTATGTTCTTCTTGATCTTACTTGGACTTGCAAATGCTTTTCTAGCAATAATAGCTAATAACAATAGAGATAAAGAGCTAAAACCTTACTTAAACAAAGCATTGTTATTTACTACTAGTATTTCTTTATTTTGGATGTCTTGGGTCTTTTTGAATAATATTATTAACCAAAACAATTTGATCTATCTTTTTATGTTTATAGTCGCTAGTTTGATTTCAGCATATTTAGCATCATCTTTAATCAAAAAAGTATCTTCTAAAAAACTTAAAATACAAACTTTGGTAGATTTTACGCTTAGAGTTCGTGAAAAACACTATCCAGAGGTAGGTTCTAAAGCTTTGTATGCTGAAATACATGATAAGTCTCTAAAAAATGGAAAGACAATAAGCGAAATTAGTGATGAGTTTGAAGATGATCTTTTAAGCACTCTTGAAAAAGTTGTAGAGTAATTTTTTATAAAATGATGAAGAAAGATAAAGATAGATTAATTAAGAGGCACAAAATTTTTAAGAAGTTAATAAAGAAAGGATATACAAATAACCTTGAAGAGGATTCATTTAAAAAAAGTGTAAAAGATTTAAATAAAGAAAAATTAGAAAACGAAAATAAGAGACTTGAAAATAAGTTAGTTCAGAATGTTCGGGAATTAATTAATTCTTAGTTTTCTTCTGCTTTTCCTTTTCAATACTTTTCTCTACAATTTTATTAGCTTCTTGTAAAACAGACCTTTTAAAAATAGTAACAAAAATCTCTTCCATATTAAACAATTCAATATTTTCAGATATGTACGTTCCTATTTGATGTGGTGAAAACTTCTCTAATCCTTTAGTGTACTTAGAATTAACTTTACTTAGATTTTCTTCTTTTTTTAATAATTCATCATAAAAATTAATAACTATTTCCTTTGTTAGTCTTCTCGGTGAGTCTACCGTACCATTTAGTAATTTTCTAAAACCAGATTCACTCTTACCACTATACTTATGCAATTCATAGGCTGTTACCCCTCTATCTTTGAGGTATTTTATAGCTTCTTGATATGTGTTTTCATTATACTCCATTAAAAAAGTTTTAAAAAAGCTTGCAAAGTAACGTAAAGTGTCGTATGTTTGTTTTGTACAAGAACAAATATATAGAAATAATAACAAGTCAATACATAAAAAGTATTTGTCCTGTATAAATAGTGACTTAAATTAAATGATTAAGTTTTTTTATTAAAGTTGCTTTAAGATAAAAATTAGCTCAACGGGGGGCTATTTTCCGTAGAGGGGTGGGAACATATGAAGGTTTTTCGGAGGAACCTTATTTAATTCCCTAAGATGTCGTCTTTTTCATAGGGTGGCTTATCAACTCAAGTATGAAATATTACTTGGGTTGATTTTAAAAATTAATACGATCTATTTGGAGCTGTAAAAAGCATTCCAATAAAAATAAAAAGTAGGGTTTCATTTGATTTGGAATATAAGGACAATCCTCTTTTGTAGATGAGCAAGTGATTTGATTATATACCATTATCATTTTTCTTTAACGCCTTTTGGAAAGGGAAGGCATTTTATAATCATTTCACTCGCTCTAATCCCTGATGATTCCAACCTGAGAGTACTTTTCTTGGGTTGGTTCTTTTAAACGAATTATAAATATATGAAAATAGAATTTAATCAAGAAAAGTAATATGTATTTGTGTTGTTTTAAAATGTATATATTTTATGAAAACACAATTAAATTTAGTACTTTTATACTTGAAAAGAAAAGATAAAAAATTGTTCTGAAAATCTCCCAATCCTCAGATTTTTTTCAAACACTTTTATAATACTAATGCTTAGTAGTTAGCTACATAAGCCTGTATTGCTATG
>NZ_CAZEFZ010000062.1:0-1305 GCF_964511145.1 Tenacibaculum amylolyticum | reverse complement strand
CTATCTAATGCGAGTCTAAATGCACAAGAAAAAGAAATCGATTGTGATTTCAATGTACAAGAAGCCTTGTTTTATCTAAAAGGCGATCAGTACTATGCTAAAGACTCTTTAAAGTCCATTGAACTAATTAAACCTTGTTTGAAAAAAGAGCATCCAAAAGCTCAGCTACTAATGGGGAAACTTTACCAAGCTAAAAACAATGAAGAAGGTTATAAAAAAGCTTTTGAATTGTATCAAGCAGCAGCAGAACAGGGAGACGATTTTGCTATGACTGAATTAGGAATTCTATATAAATATGGTAAAGGCTGTGAATTGAACTTAAAAAAGGCTAGAAAGTGGTTTGAAAAGGCTGCAAATCTAGAAAATGACAAAGCAGCTTACTCTCTAGGGTATTTATACTTTAAAGGCTTTGGGAACATTAAACAAAACTATAATAAAGCTTTCCAATGGTTTCAAAAAAGCGAGCATCCAATGGCTAAATATTGGCTTGGTGTATGTTATTTAAAAGGCTACGGAACAAATAAAAACGTATTAAAAGCTAATGAACTTTTAGAGTTAACAACACAAAGCACAATTCTAGGTGATACAGAAAACCAAAGTAATAACTTAAATAATACGGAATTACTAAATACTGATAATACCGATATTACTACAGTACAGGAAATTAAAGAAAGTGTCTTATTAGGTAATTGGAAAGGTACATTAGTAAAATTAGATTGGTCACAAAATACTATAGAAGGCAAAGAAGAAGTATTAATTGATTTTCAACTGGATGAAACTACAGGTACGCTAACTTCTAGTATTAATCTTGGAGAACAGACTTTAAGAAATGATTTATTAAAAATAGACAATACTTTATTTTTTGAAAATGATGCAAACTTAGTATTGTCTCATGAGTCTTTTAATAAAATCATTCCAACACATTTAGACTATAGTTTGCTTTCTTGTGATTTAAAAACAAAGGAGTATAAAGGGCTGACGTATTTAGTTGGAACTATAGAAAACTATGTAAAAGATTGGAACGAAACAGGAATGCCTTTACGTTTTATCTTGCGTAAAAAGGAAACTTTTAATAATACCGATGTAGAGCTTACAGATGATATACTTTTAGCTTTAGCAGAACAGGAAAATAGTTTTATAAAACTATATCCTAATCCTTTTCATAATGATTTAGTGATTTCTTACTCACTAGATGAACAAGCTTATATACATGTACAAGTATTAGACTTGCAAGGAAACACAAAAGCTGTTTTAGAAAACAATAAACTACAAGCTAAAGGAGATTACAGATACTTTTTAGATGGT
>NZ_CAZEFZ010000061.1:0-1144 GCF_964511145.1 Tenacibaculum amylolyticum | reverse complement strand
CTCGGCTTGCTGTAATGCCTTTTCGTCTGCTTTTATTTGCTTTTCTAAATCTGCATAAAATTTAGGTTTTCCTTTTTCCATTTGTAACAGAAAGTCAACCGCTTTTTGTGCTTGTGTTGCAGCTTGCATGATAACTTTCTTATCGTCTTGCATCATTTTAATTTTCAAACGCCAGCTTTTTAAATAGTTCGCGTTGTCTTGTTCTGTACGCCATAAAATACCCGCATAAGCACATAAATACGTCGCGCCTAATTCTGCAACTAATTCTTCTTTAGCATAAGGAATAGAACCAAATTTTCCTCCCATTGGTCTTTTTAATCTTGTATGATGTCCTGTACTGTGTATTATTTCGTGAAACAATGTACTGTAATATGAATCGGCACTATAAAAAGCCCCAAAATCTGGCATTTTTATTAAATCTGTTCCTCCGTTATAACTAGCCCCTCTATAACCATGTTTAATGGTTGGCATATTCTTAGGAAAGTTTTTAATTATCAGCTCGGCTATTTTATTACGCTCTCCCTTGTTATTAGGATCACTTGCTTTTTTAAAGCCGTACATTACCTTTTGTAACTCTGTTAGTTTATCCAGTCCAAAATCAATTCCTTTTACATCAATACCGTTAAATACCTCATGAGAAGTCAAAATCGGTACGGTATCAACAAAAATATGAAACCTATCTACATCAATATTTTTAGTTTCTAAATAGTCTTTCATTTTTTGCTTGTTATACGTTTTAAATCCCTCCTCTTTTTTTGTGTTTTTATATTTATATAAGTGTGTAAAATAAACTGCATAGTAGGGTGCTGCATTTTTTTTAAGTGTTCCCCCTTCTTTTTTTATTTGTTTTTTAGTAATAAAAAAAGGGTTTTCAAGTACAGGCATTTCACCTTGAAGCAGTTTTATATTAATCCCTCGATACGTTTTTTTACTATCATAACTTACGGGTATTAGAAAGCCTTCTTTAGTATTGTATCTTCTATCCCATTCACTCCGTGAAATCCCATTAGATTTACCCATTTTATCAATCATCTTTTGAGTAATCCTTTCGTAAATCTTATCGGGTGTTAATTGCGCTCTTCCAAGCCCTTCGGTGTCGCTTACTTCTATATACTCTAAGCCTGCTAAAAACTCATAAGGAAAC
>NZ_CAZEFZ010000060.1:0-1061 GCF_964511145.1 Tenacibaculum amylolyticum | reverse complement strand
TAATTGTGGTAGTACTGTACTTACTAAGGGAAGTTCACCAAGTGGAATTACATGGTATTGGCAAAGCAGTCTATCAGGTACAAGTACCTCCAATTCAAGTACGAGTATTACCAGAACCAGTGGTACAGTATATATCCTACGTGCCAGAAATAATAGTACAGGTTGTTGGGGAAATCCAAGGGTAATTAGTTACAGTGTTAAATCTGTTCCAAGTATTCCGAGTACTCCTACGGTAGTAAATAATTGTGGAAATAGTAGGCTTACTAAAGGTACTGCACCAAGTGGAGTTACATGGTATTGGCAAAGTAGTGCATCAGGTACGAGTACATCGGTATCAAGCACGAGTATTACTAGAACAAGCGGAAGCAGGTATTACTTACGTGCCAGAAATAATAGTTCAGGATGTTGGAGTACAGCAAGAGCTGTGAATTATAGTATCAAATCAGTACCAAGTATGCCAAGTGCGCCTACAATTGTAAATAATTGTGGTAATACTGTACTTACCAAAGGTACTGCCCCAAGTGGAGTCACATGGTATTGGCAAAGTAGTACTTCAGGTACTAGTATATCAGTACCAAGTACTAGTATTACCAGAACAAGTGGAAGTACCTATTATTTACGAGCAAGAAACAATACTACAGGTTGTTGGAGTGCAGTAAGAACAGTAAATTATAGTGTTAAAAGTATTCCAAGCATTCCTACAGCACCCACTGTAGTAAATAACTGTGGAAGTAGTGTACTTACCAAAGGTACTGCACCAAGTGGAATTACATGGTATTGGCAAAGCAGTGCATCAGGTACAAGCACATCAGTACCGAGTACTAGTATTACCAGAACAAGTGGAAGTACCTATTATTTACGAGCAAGAAATAATAGTACAGGATGTTGGAGTGCAGCAAGAGCTGTGAGTTATAGTATCAAAACGATACCAAGCATACCAAGTACACCTACTGTAGTAAATAACTGTGGAAATAGTGTGCTTACTAAAGGAAATGCACCAAGTGGAATTACATGGTATTGGCAAAGCAGTGCATCAGGAACAAGTACAGCTACATCGACTA
>NZ_CAZEFZ010000059.1:0-1348 GCF_964511145.1 Tenacibaculum amylolyticum | reverse complement strand
GCGATTTCCATGATAAAAACAAGTAAAAAGCAATAAAATTTAAGCTATAGTTTTGACATAAGGTTTTTGTTTTTTAATAACGGCACAGATTCTATGTACAAGCTTATTTCTGACATTGTTAATAACTAACATTTTAGATTTACCTTCCTCTACTTTTCTGTTGTAATACATTTTGAGGTCTATGTCATGCCGTATTGCAGCTAAAGCACATAGATGTAATTGTCTTTTGAGAGTTTTATTAGCCATATGATGCACTTTTGATTTTCTTTTGAGACTAGTTCCAGAGCTATATTCAAAAGGTACAACACCACAATAGCAAGCTAATTGTTTAGCGTTTTGATGACGTGTAAACATATTAGTAAATATAGCTAAGTAAAGAGCTGTAATTTGACCTACTCCAGTAACCGATGTAGCTAAACTTATAGTAGTATTAAGCTTTTGATCAGAAAATATTAATGTTTGAATTTCCCGTTCAATTCGTTTAATTTCATCAGTAAAAACCTTTACAGATTTTTTTATGTTCTTTTGGGCTATTTTGCTTAATTCAGGCGCAAAATGCTTCAACTCATTAGGATATTTTACTAAACTAGTTTTACTTTTTACTAATTGTTCCCTAATAGTTATTAATGTTCTAATTTTGTGTAGCACCTCAGGCATAGGCTGGTATAACCTAAGTTCTGGGTAGTTTTTTGCTGCATATCTAGCAATTCTTAAAGCATCTATTTTATCGTTTTTTCCACGTTGTATCCCTGAACTTCTTGTTATCTTCAAAGACATTTCTACGCAGATATTTGCTTTCTTTTCTACTAACTTTGTTATGATGAGTTTACCATAAATGCCTGTATGTTCCATGCAAATAAAAGTTTCGGATAAGTCCATTTTTTGATTTTTTAATAATCTTAAAAAAGCTTTAATTCCTTTAGTTGTATTTTCAAAAACATAAGAGTTTGATTTGTTATTATTATCAATAATAGCTACATCAAATGTAGATTTTGAAAGGTCAATACCAATAAATTGAGAAAAAATTTGTTTATTCATGATTAGATATTTTTAGAGATAGCTAACCCAAAATTCTGAATACAATCGAAACCCTGATAATAGGTCTAATAACCTTAATTTCCATTTGATACTAGTTCAGAAATAACCGATAGAAGATTTAATCGCAAGATAAGTCTAAAAACTTTATTCGCTGCCTAATTAGCCTCTATCGGTTGGGTAGTTATCCACAATTATTGAGGTTATCAACAAAGAAAAGAAAAAGAAGCAAAAAGAAAAGAAAATCAATCATTTATATCTATTTATTTCTTCTGTTAAAAACTCTATATGAACAACTTAGCTAAACTAAGGG
>NZ_CAZEFZ010000058.1:0-1081 GCF_964511145.1 Tenacibaculum amylolyticum | reverse complement strand
TTGTGTAACGGAAACAATTACAGTAACCGTTCAAGTAGATACAGATGGAGATGGTACACCAGATGTAACAGATCCAGATGATGATAATGATGGCATTTCAGATGTTACAGAAGGTACAGGTGACAGTGATGGAGATGGTATACCAGACTCTTTAGATGAAGATTCAGATAATGATGGTATTCCAGATGCTATAGAAGGATCAGGAGATAGTGATGGAGATGGTACACCAGATTATTTAGATGATGACTCGGATGGAGATGGTATTCCAGATGTTACAGAAGGATCGGGAGATAGTGACGGTGATGGTACAGCAGATTATTTAGATGATGACTCGGATGGAGATGGTATTCCAGATGTTACGGAAGGATCGGGAGATAGTGACGGTGATGGTACGGCAGATTATTTAGATGATGACTCGGATGGAGATGGTATTCCAGATGTTACTGAGGGATCAGGAGATAGCGATGGAGACGGTACAGCAGATTATTTAGATGATGATTCAGATGGAGATGGTATCCCAGATGTTACAGAAGGCTCAGGAGACACAGATGGAGACGGTACGGCAGATTATTTAGATGATGATTCAGATGGAGATGGTGTTCCAGACACAACGGAAGGAGACACTGATACAGATGGAGATGGTATTCCAGACTATCAAGATACTGACGATGATGGAGATGGAGTTTCAACGCAAGATGAGGATATCAATAAAAATGGAGATCCTACAGACGATGATACAGATGGTGATGGTATACCTAATTATTTAGATACAGATGATGATGGAGATACTATATTAACAATCGATGAATTTATGAATGATTGTGATAATGATGGTATTCCAGATCATATAGATGTAACAAGTTGTGAATTAATTCCAGAAGGATTCTCACCAAACGGAGATGGAGTTAACGACACTTTTGTAGTTCCTTTCTTAGCAAACTATAGAAACTTCTCAATGGAAGTGTATAATAGATATGGTAGAAAAGTTTATAAGTATAACAATAATGGTAGTACGAATCCACAATGGTGGAATGGTTATGCAAATGTTAGTTTAACATTCTTTAATGACGAACCAGTTCCA
>NZ_CAZEFZ010000057.1:0-1144 GCF_964511145.1 Tenacibaculum amylolyticum | reverse complement strand
GTTTCCTTATGAGTTTTTAGCAGGCTTAGAGTATATAGAAGTAAGCGACACCGAAGGGCTTGGAAGGGCGCAATTAACACCCGATAAAATTTACAAAAGAGTTACTCAAAAGATGATTGATAAAATGAGTAAATCAAAAGGAAGAGGGAAAAAGCGTTGGGATGATACCTACGACACTAAAGACGGTTTTTTATTACCTGTAAGTTATAATAGTAAAAAGCCATATAAGGGAATTAATATAGGACTTCTGGAAATAGAAACACCTGTTTATGAAAATCCTTTTTTCCTTACTGAAAAACAAGTAAAACAAGCAGGAGGAACACTTAGAAAAGGCGCAAAGCGATTTGATGCAGTTTATTTCACGCATTTATACAAGTATAAAAACACAAAAAAAGAAGAAGGATTTAAAACGTATAACAAGGGGAAAATGAAAGACTATTTAACTACCAAAAATATTGATGTAGATAGGTTTCACATTTTTGTTGATACCATACCAATTTTAACAGCTCACGAGGTGTTTAATGGTAGTGATGTAAAAGGAATTGATTTTGGACTGGATAAACTAACAGAACTACAAAAGGTAATGTACGGCTTTAAAAAAGCAGGAAGCCCAAATAATAAAGGAGAACGTAATAAAATAGCGGAGCTGATAATTAAAAACTTTCCTAAGAATATGCCAACCATTAAGCACGGTTATAAAGGGGCTAGTTATAACGGGGGAACGGATTTAATTAAAATGCCAAAGTTTGAAGCTTTTTATAGTGCAGACTTATATTATAGTACATTATTTCACGAAGCAATACACAGTACAGGGCATTTTACGCGGCTGGATAGACCATTAGGAAATAAATTTGGTTCTGCACCTTATGCCAGAGAAGAATTAATCGCAGAATTAGGCGCAACGTATTTATGTGCTTACGCGGGTATTTTATGGCGTACAGAAAAAGAAAATGCTGATTATTTAAAAAACTGGCGACTAGCTTTAAAATTTATGGGTGATGATAAAAAGTTTATCATGCAGGCGGCTACTAAGGCACAAAAAGCGGTTGACTTTCTGTTACAAATGGAAAAAGGAAAGCCTAAATTTTATGCAGATTTAGAAAAGCAAATAAAAGCAGACGAAAAGGCATTACAGCAAGCCGAG
>NZ_CAZEFZ010000056.1:0-1816 GCF_964511145.1 Tenacibaculum amylolyticum | reverse complement strand
AAAGTATTAATTTAGTGGCTCATATACCCCCGAAATATATGAACACTAAATCAGTAATTATACATTCATAAATACAATTATATTTACTCTAGTATTAATTTTAAAATTAGAGTAAAATGAAAAAAGTAGTATTTATTTTTTTATGTTCAATTAGTGTTACCTTATTATCAAGTTGTACTGACAACACTAATGAATTAATAACCAATGAAAGAAGTATCGACAAAAACGACGTACAACCAGGAGATAGAGGATAAAAATAAGTTAAAAGATATTTTTTGCTACCTCTCTATAGCTATATTACCTTTTTTTTTATTTAGCTATAGATTTTTACCAAAAATTGAAACCATTAAAATCCTTGGTTATGATTGGGATTTTAATGGTTTTCCAAACTCTTATTCTTTTTTATTTGCTTTCATTTCTAAAATTGTTCCTATATTATTCATTTCAATCTTTTTTTTAAATCCAAGACCAATTAATCTATTTAACAAGGAAATTAGTTTTAAAACTTTTTTAATACCTACAATAATTTTATACTGCTACCAATTAATATTTATTATTGCACCAGTCGATAAAATTGATGAAGGTTTTTACACTGAGTTAGTAGGTTGGTCATGTGCCTTATTAATGACACTTATTGTTGTCTTTTCTAACGAATTATTCAATCTTATAAATAATCTTTTTACTTTCTTATTCATTAAAACAACATTACAATCTAAACGATTAAAATTTAAGGTACGAGAGTTAATTTCATTTATTTTAGCTGTAAGAGAATCAAAATCACACTCAATTGATAAAGAGAAATTTGATAAGGAAATGTGGAATATATTTGAAAAAATCAGTAAATAATGCGTGACAGAAAAGGGAAAATACTTAAAAAGCTAATAAAGGAAAATTGCATAAAAAGATCTGATTATCAAAAACTAATAGATTTAGCGTTAGAAGAAAATGAAAAAGAAATTTCTGAAATAGCGAAAGAGTCTATACAAAAACTTAATAACTTTAATAGCAGGGAAGTTTCTTATATAATTGAGAGACTAAAGCTAATTTCTAACAATTATTTTTAGCATATTTTTTTCTTAACTCTGTTTTTTATCCTCTAAAATATCTTTAGATAGTTCATTATTAATAATTACCCAAGCTTCCTTTTTAATTATTGAATTGAAGAGTTTATTTTTCAATAGACGATGTTTATTATATTTTACATATAAAGACAGATCGTTGTCGTTGATACCTACAAACTTTTCTTCTACTCCTGATGCCAAATACATTGAATTAAAATCACTATTTTCAATCTTCAACAACTCAATTTCTTTAGTAAGTTCAGTTAAAGATAAGCCGAATTGTTCTATAAAAACTTTTAAAAAATTATCTGAAACAGGCTTTTTATTGTTTACAAAGTTACTAACATTACCTTTAGAAGTTCCTGTCTTATTTGAAATTTCTGACACAGGGAATCTCAAATTAAGTTTTTCTAGTGCTAATTGTAATATCTTATTGTTTTTATCTTCTATATAATTACTCATTTATTAGATAAATGTTTTAATTGTTGTAAAAAAGTTTACAAAAAGTTTTTGTAGTTGTAAAATAGTTTTATATTTGTACCAGTGCAAATATTTCAAATATAGACAAATTATACCTATTGAAAGTAAATGTATATTGTTAAAGTAACGCTTATTATTTTATTGTAATTCTAAAGGTATAATACTCATAGCTATAAAGCTATTTTAAAAATTAATACGATCTATTGGTATACTTTAAAAAGTATTCTGATAAAAACAAAAGGTAGGGTTTTATTTGGTTAGGAACATAAGGACAA
>NZ_CAZEFZ010000055.1:1900-4680 GCF_964511145.1 Tenacibaculum amylolyticum | reverse complement strand
AACCGTATGACTAAGGAAAAATACACAAAATCTAAAATAACGAATTTCAAGACTGCTAAGAACCATATAAAAGGATTTGAGAAGCACCGTAAAAGGCGTATTTTTTTAGATGGTTTTTCGATTGAAGTGTACGACGAGTTTATAAAATACCTAAGAGATATAAAACAATATTCTAATCATACAAGCGCGACTACTATAAGAGACCTTAAAAGAATGTTATATGTAGCTGACCAAGAATGTAAGTTTCAAGTACACCCCGACTATTTACGCAAGGATTTTACCAGACCTAATGCAGATAGCGAAGCTATTGCCTTAAATGAGGATGAAATCGACAAAATATTTACCCACGATTTTAGTTACGATACAGAGCTACAAAATAGCAGGGATTTTATCATAATTGGTTTGTGGACGGGCTTACGTTTTAGTGACTTTATAAAACTGCCTCCTATAGACATCACCAAAAGGTTTATAACAGTAAAGCCTAATAAAACAAAAGGCACTACAGGAGTAAGCGTTGTAATACCTATACACTATCAAGTAAAAGCAATTATAGCAAAGCGCGGCATGCCTAGTCCTATAAGTAAAGTACAATTTAACGAAGACTTTAAAAGAGTGTGCCAAGCTGTTGGACTGAGTGAAAAAGTTTACGGAGATTTATTAGTTTATATAGACAAATTAAAAGCACATCGCAAAAGGTCTGGTATGTATGAAAAGTATAAGCTTGTAAGCTCGCATACTTGTAGACGTTCTTTTGCTACAAATATGTATTATTCCAATTTTCCTATTTTATCAATTATGAAAATTACTGGGCATAGCACACAAACCAGTTTTTTAAATTATATCAAAGTAACGGAAGAACAGCACGGACAACGATTATACGACCATTGGGAAGCCTACTACCAAGAGCGAGGAAAGAAACAAGCAGCATAAAAAATAAAGCGAATCTTAAAAGGTTCGCTTTATTACTTTAAATATTTGATATATATCGTTTAAATTCAGTTCAAAGTCCGAAAACTCAGGGCTAGGGTTTCTACTATGGCAAGTAATTGTTCCTTTTGCTTTGTCTAAGGCTATAATATCTTTATGAAAGATATTTGTTTGTGATAGGATAATCCAACCATATCTGGAAGGATTAAAACCCTCTAGCCAATGGTGTCGTCCTAATTCTCTACCTAGTATAAATGCACCGCTTGGAGTATCGTCTAATCTTCCTCCATTCATAGAATCGTTTTTTATTTCAAAACCTAAGTAATTACCACGTCCATATTTATCGACATTAAAGGTAATATCTTGCCAATCGTTCATAATTGAAATATTGTCTATGGCTTCTATATAAGATGCATAAGCATAGAAAGGCACAAGTTTAACAGTTACCTGTAATCCTCCATCTTTTAACGGTGTAAAAATATTACCATTGGTATTGATTAAAATGTTTGTTGTTTCTTTATCTCCTTTAACTAAATAACCTACACCTGAACGTAAATAGTCTAAACTAATCTTAGGATAACGTTCCACAATTTCTAAGGCTAGTTTTTTACTAATCTTATTTCTTCCATTTTTTACATGTTGGATTTTCATATTGTTTTTATGCCCCAACTCAATAGCCAATCTATAAGCAGTAATATCTAAATGATCTAATAATTCGTGTAATATTTCTTGACTGGTTTGTAGTCTTTCTATCATAGCATTGTTTGTTAAAGTTAAAACAATTTGTTTATTTTCTGCATTAAAAAATGTATTATTGTAATGCAAAAACAAACATTAAAAGGCTAAAATACAAGAATTAGCATTTTAAAACAAACAAAATTGTTTAAGTTTTCCACTTTTGCATACAAAATGAAACAAAAAAGAAGAAAAGTAGTAAAATTTTAAAAAGACAAAAGCTATGACAAAAAGTGAAGTTTTAGCCTTGCATTTACAAGCAATGGCAATTTTTGACGCAAATAATACCACTTGTAGTATTAAAGAATGTGCTGCATTTTTAAAAGTACATACAAACACTATTCGAAACCGTATTCATAACGGAACAATCAAAGCCATTTTCTTAGACGGTACATATCATATACCGAAACTTCAATTTTTAGATAAAATTATTGAAGATTTTCAAGAGCAAGCCGCATAACACCATACCATAACGATAGTGGGCAACCCTATCAATAGAAAGTCTGGCGGTTGACGAGCTTAAGAACTTTCTAAAAAAAACGTGATTAACTAAAGATGTCAACCACGTTTAAAATTGCTATGAAAAGAAAGCCTACCAAGCAGTAGGCTAAAAAATTGTCAATCAAAGCTAAGAATAAACGCAATAAAATGCAAGAAATAAGCTTGTACATAGAATCTGTGCCGTTATTAAAAAACAAAAACCTTATGTCAAAACTATAGCTTAAATTTTATTGCTTTTTACTTGTTTTTATCATGGAAATCGCAATAAGCTTTCTGATTTTCAATATAACCAAGAGGTCGAGAAATTTAATACTACCCATGGAATGCTACTTTGTAAAAAAGGGGCTACATATAGAGAGGTAGAAACACCCCAATATCCTTATATCAATTTTCCGTATATAGATGGTCAGGGTATGAAAACGGCTATGGATAAGTACCGCGATTATGTGGTAAATTATAATACAGCCGTCCAAAAAGAAAACAAAGACATAAAAGTTTACAATACAAAGATTGAGTTACCAAAACTGATCTCATTAGACGATTTATGGCTTATTGAGTCCTTTAAAAAAAATAATAAAGGAGTTTTTGCAAGCGATTATAACCAAGGGATAGAAGAT
>NZ_CAZEFZ010000055.1:0-1895 GCF_964511145.1 Tenacibaculum amylolyticum | reverse complement strand
CTACTTGCCTAAAAAACGTCTTCAAACTATCAAATTTCCTACAGAGCTTGTATTTAATACGCTATTGGGCTTTTATATTAGTCAGCTTAAAGAGCGTAACACGTATTTAGCTGCAACCAATAGTTCTACACGTGTTTTAAAAAGTGATTTACCTAAATTAAGGATAGATCAGCGCAAATTAGCCACTCACAAGAAAGAAGGTGTACAAAGGTTCTCTTTTTGTAAGAAAACCGCTAGAAACCATGTTAAACGTTTACGTGAAGCTAAGGTATTAATCAACTATACTTGTGCGAACCAAAACAAGCCAATTTCGGTGAATTTTAACCCTGAGATTGTAGCTATTTTGGACGGAAAACCGCCAAAACGACAATTTAATGAAAATCAGTTTTTTAAAGGTGGTGGGTGGAAAGTTTTACCAGATAATAGTGATAATAATAAAGTTTTAAAAAGAAATAAAAAGAAAGACTTTTTAATTTTTCATAAAGAAAATGAATGTGGTTTAATGCAGCAGCAAAACGTATCTCTTGCAGAGAGCTACAAGACCACCATCAGAATAAGTAATGCAAAACAAACTAGCCCGCGGGAAAATGTAGCGACGATTCGAAAAATATTGCCAGATTTTTTAAAAACTGGCGCGAAATCACAAAATACAAATAACACGATTACGGTTAGTTTTCTTGCCAAATTGATGGAAGAAAAGATGCTTGCACAGGAACTTTCAGTGGGAAAATATGACAATTACAAGGGGCTAAGCTATCATTACTTGCAAAAAGTTATTCAGTACGCCGATGTAACTATCGAAGAATTTAGAAGCGTGTTGATACAGGATTTTGTAAAATCATCAGCTAAGATTTGGAAGGATCACCAGAGCGTACACGTGGGGAGTTGGAAAAACGCAATTAACAGCCTTAACCAGACTTTATTTAAGGGAATTACACAAAAAGAAACACTATTAAACAAGCTAAAAGAGTACCGCTGGAAGCTAGATTTCGCCCGTAAATGGTTTTTAAAATCAAAGATTCCCGCATTATACCCGTCTTTGTATTTTGATGTTCACCGCAAAGCTTCCAGTGGTATCGGGTTTTATGGTTTGCACTCTATTTGGAAAAGTCATTTGAAATACCAGCAAAACAAGATTGAAAAACAGAAAGAAAGCCAACAGCAAGAAAGTGCAAGAAAACGCAAAATCAAAATGAGACAACGTTTTGAGAATACAATAAAAGCCTATGAAAAAGGAAAATATACAGCAGCACAGGTATATAACTATGTAAAAGATAATTTACCACAAAGCTATGTAAGTGAATTAACAAGACGTATAGAGGAAATAAAAAAAACAGCTTAATAGACTACAATATCTAAGCTAAAATACAATTAATAAAAATTGAAATGAATACATAATAAAACAGATGAAAAAGGAAAATTTACAATGCTATTTAACTGAAAAAGTAGTACAAAACCAACGAGTTTTTAAGATTGTAGACGGATTACACCGTCCAATGAGTAAGGCAAAAGTGTTTTATATAGGTTATACTCCAAATCTAGGAGAAACAGTAGATGATTTTATAGCCATGGGAAAGGAAATTGAAAAACAATACGAACAATGGTATCATAAGAACAAAGATATGCTAAGGTTATATTATACGAATTAATAAGCCTGCAAGCCATAAACGCAAGAAAATGCAAGTTTACGCAAAATGACAAGACAGAGTCTTTGTTTATGGTTAAAAAACTATTAATCATTGTTTTAAATCTTTACTCTATTGTTTTTTAACTCCGTTAGAATTAAAAACGCAATAAAACGCAATAAAACGCAAGAAACTGCAAAAGAATGTATCGTCCTAAAATAGGTTTACACCTTTTTATCTTAATCCTAATATAAATTTACACTTCATTTT
>NZ_CAZEFZ010000054.1:0-3555 GCF_964511145.1 Tenacibaculum amylolyticum | reverse complement strand
AATAAGATCAACCTTACTTGGTTTTTTACAGGGTTCACCTTTCTTGGACTTTAACAAGTAATTTGTGAACTCTAAACCATTATCAGTTAGGATATGAGTAAGTTTAAAAGGATAGAATTTAATACAGTCTTTAACAAAGTTTTTAGCATTTTCTGAGGTTTTAGAGTCGTATATTTTAAAATAAACCATTCTAGTTGCTCTATCTATTGCAACAAACAAATATTTCCTATTACCGTTAATCTTTGGTAAGTAAGTGACATCTACATGCAAAAACCCAGGGTTATACTCTTTGAACTTTTTAGCCTTTTCTTTGTGTTCTTTTGGAACTTTATTAACACCGTATCTCTTGAAAGTCCTATAAATAGCACTTCTTTGTTTTAGATACTGGTTTGAAAAAACCATATAACCTAAATCATCCAAAGGCAGCCATGTAGCTCTTCTTAAAGCGACAATAAGTTCTTGTTCATAGTAAGTTAACGAATAATGAACCGTTTTTGGCTTACTGCTTCTATCCGTTGTATAATCTCTATTACGCCACCTTTTTACGGTGGTTAATGAAATTTTGTACTTTTCGGATAATTGTTTAGATGATAGTTTACTTTGTTGGATTTCTTTTCTTAAATGTGCATTGGTTGTTGCGTTACTGTGATATAACTGCATAAATTCTTTCTCTTATTTTCTGTGTATCAATTTTTTAGGGAACTATAATAATTTCAATGACCGTTAATAGTATTACAATCTTAATAATTTTTAATCAAAAAAACAAAAAAACACCTCGTTAAAGGTGTTTTAGGTCAACTGATAAACTATAAAAATGTTGCGATAAGCTACGCAACGAAGCTTCTTTTTCATACAATTACATTATTCGAAGCCGTACTTACCAGTACGTGTGTGGTAGAAATATTTACGACCAACAGAATTATTTGAGTATTCGAATATTTTCAACCATTTATAAAAGTGTAAACCACTAAAGTAGTTTACAATACTGTTTATGTTTCTACCTCTTTTAACTTTATACCACTTGGTACCTCCATTTTCATAACGAACCATTATAATGCTATATGTGTGTATTTTACCTAGCTTCATGATTTTTTACTATTTTTACGAAAAAAAATACTATATACTATGACAATTAATAGACTCATAATTATAACAACTATACTAAGTTTTTTTATAGGGTACTTTTTGGGTTATATAAACGGAAAAAAGAAAGGATATATAAAAAGAGTTAAAGAGGATGATGCTAAAAAACTCCTTTAGTAATATTTGAAAGATGTTTTAACTCAGATTCAGTTAACTCGTTCTCTAACCAACCTATAAGATCAATTTTAACACCTAAAACACTATCTGCCCAGGTACCTGTATATTCTAAATAGTATCTAGAACCAAATGCATTGTATATTTTGGCAAAATCACCTTGATTAACACCACTTAAAAGAGAATATATTCTATCCTCATCAGTACCAACTTTATACATAGCTGAATATAGACCCTCAGCTATTACACGAGCTTGATAATCTGATATAACTGCACCAGTATCCTGTAAAGGTTGATAATCAACTCCATTGCCTAAAAAACCGTTAAAAAACGCTTTGACTTTCTCCATAGACAAAGTTGAGAATAAAATTATTAGAACGATTAAAAAAAGAACTATAAGAAAATTCTTTAAAAATTGGAATATAGACTTCATAGTTTATGTATTTGTTAGAACAAAAATGTCAAACACGATAAATAAAATTAATGCATAGTGCATCATATATTACAAATAGTTAAATTCTAGTTGATTCTCAAAGCTACCAAACTGTTTTACATAGTTTTGTTTGAATGATCTTAGTGCTTTTTTGTTCTTTTCAATCCTATTATTCTCCAAAAAGTCCTTTTTATCTTTTGCAAGTCTATTTTGAAATTCTTCTACAGACTCGTATTTTTCCGATCTAATAAAAGGCTGGGTAGGTATTGGAGCAGGCTTAATATTACCGTTCTGAAGTTTGTAAAACGTTTTGATACTTGACCATAAATCCTTGTATTTTTTATATATCTCGTTATATACTCGACCAGAGAAGTAACTAAAAAAATCCTCTTTTATAGTCTGATATATTTGATCTGAGTTTATCAGTGATACAACATGAGAGAAGTAATAATCACCCTCGCAATATTTAGGATAATCTAAACGCTTAGTTTCAGAAGAACAACCCCATAATTTACCAAGTACAGGACGTTTCCCAAATTCTAATTTAGTCATATACTTGATTATATACTTTGTAGGATTCTTTATTTTACGCCCCTTTTTATCAGTTTTAAGGCTATGTACATCAATACTATTAGGATTACGATTACCGTTTTTTTCAAAGTGTCTGTCGAGATAGCCTAGTTTGTCAAGTTGTTTATTCCATAGTTTGCGATGTACTGTCCAATGGATCCATTTATCTAAAAGTAAGTGAAAATGGATGTTTCCACTTTTATGCGTTTCTGCTTTCCAAACATAGTATTTAACACCGTAAGTTTTCTGTAGATTTTCTATGTATCGAGTTTGCAAAAGCTTTATTTCCTTATCTGAATGTATTTGTTTACCAGGTATAGTTAAAGTAACAAAAACAACGTATTGACCAGTCTTATAATCAACTTTATTATCTTTACTGAACATAACCGTATTAATCATAGTTTCACATGCTTTCTTACAACTCTTAACTTGTGCTTTTGAAAGTGTACCTAAGGGCTTTAAATCTACATCATATTTCTTTTTCATGTAATCAACATGGTTTTTGTAAAGTGACTGAACTTCGTTTACTTCGTTCAAAAAACTTGATGTATACTCAAAACTATTAATACGGTCTAAGTATTCGGATTGTTGATTCTGTTTTAAAAGTCTTTTATCTCCATTTCTAGAGAAGTTAAGGTAACTAACATCAAAGTACTGAGAGATACCTTGGTTTTTTAAGGAAAATGTACAAGGGGCATTCATAGGGAATAGACTCAAAAACTCAGCGCGGGCAAGCCCTTGCTTCGTTTTTTCGATTTTACCGTTATGTTTTTGACAAGCCAATAGAAAAGCCGCTGACGCGTCTTGAATTGACGTGTAACGGCTTAGTGATTAAATGTTAATGTTTTCTTTTGAGGTGTCTTATAAGGCTTTAAAGCTCTGTAAATGGTACTTAAAGAGCAAAAAAGCATATTATCAGCTATTTCGACATAAGCTTGTCTAATAGTAAAAATATCATTTGTTTTATCTCTAAGAAGTTTGTTTGTTTGGGATTCAATAAACTCTCTTCTAGTCTGGTGTAGTATTTCGTTTTTAGAAGGCATAGACTAGAGTATTTGGGTTCATAAACTCAATTACTCCATCCATAATTTCAACCTCTGAAACGTCGGTATGAGATGCTACATGTATATAGAATTTTGTAGTAAAGCTATCATGTAAGGATTTAACAAAAGTTTGTCCTTGATGTAATGTTTTTAGCGGTTGTGCGCTTTTAGTTAAGAATGACATAAAAATTAATTTTTATGTCATTGAAATAGTTACAAGTTCTAACTTAACGTTGTGCAACTATTCAGTTA
>NZ_CAZEFZ010000053.1:0-26441 GCF_964511145.1 Tenacibaculum amylolyticum | reverse complement strand
AAGGTTTGTAACAATTTTATATCTCAAAGCTAAGGAAAAAAAGGGGTAAAAAAAAGGGTAAGAATACTTGTTAAAGAATTTTGGGTAGAATAATTAAATCTAACAAAAAAGGCTAAAAACAGAAAATTAAGAAACGCTACAAAACCCCATAAAACCTAAGGAAAAGACACCTTTTTGTTTAAGGATTACACAAAAAAATGAAAAATGAAACAAAACCAAAATAATGTAAAAATCACCCGTTTTGGGTGAAGTATTACTCATAATCAATTTTTAAATTTAAAAAAGAGAATAAGAGTACACTATCTGCTACTCTTTTGTTTTCTACAAAAAAACTAACCTCAATTAAAATTTTAATTAAAATGAAAAAATCAATTCTAGAACTTGGTAAAGTAATACACAAAAAAGAGCAAAGGCTAATCAAAGGACAATTCTTAAATGACGGAGATAGTTATGGTGTTTGTACGAGAAGATTTAGTTTAGACTGCGGTGTTCCAGATCATCTATGCTGTAATTATAAATGCGTATTAATTACACATCCTGCATGCCAAGGTTAGTTAATAAAAAACTCACTAAAGCAATAGTTTAGTACTCATACAATACAGACATAAACCTTGAATGTCTTTAAACTCTCAAGGAATTAACCAAAATTAAAGTTTAATTATTATGAAAAAATCAATTTTAAACCTCGGAACTGCTTTAACAAGAACTACTCAAAAAAACATCAAAGGTGGACAAGTATTTAATGGACCATGTTTTGAATGGTGCGCTGACCCTGAAATACAACAATTGTTTTGGAAACCTCTTTACTGTAGTTGTAACACTGGAGGATCAGGAGGTTCTGGTGGATCAGGAGGTTCTGGTGGATCTGGCGGAGGAGCAACAGATTGGGTATAATTATTAATGAAATTTAAACTCTCATTAGTATGAAAACAGCAATCTTAAATTTAGGTAAAAGCCTAAATAAAAAAGAACAAAAAACAATTAATGGAGGAACTAACTGTCAAATCTGTTATGCAAATAATGCAGGACTATATAATCCTAGCGATCCATATTGCGACGGTTGTCCATTACCAGTTCCTCACGAATAACAAATAACACTTCTAATAAGGTGAGCCATCTTTACAGAGGCTCACTTTTTATTTATTTGTAAACTCAGTAAGTCTAGCAACATACTTTCCAATCACATCAAACTCTAAATTAACCTTGGTTCCTACTTCTATATTTTTAAAAGTAGTATGTGCTAATGTATATGGAATAATGGCTACGCTAAATTCATTTTTCTTCGAGTTCACTACTGTTAAACTTACTCCATTTACAGTAATAGAACCTTTTTCAATAGTAATGTTGTTATTTTTAGAGTGATATTCAAAAGTAAATACTGTACTTCCATCTTCATCCTTAATATTTTCACAAACACCTGTTTCATCTACATGACCTTGTACAATATGTCCATCTAATCGATCACCAAGCTTCATTGCTCTTTCAAGGTTTACCTCATCTCCTACTTTTAAATCACCTATGTTCGACTTTTCTAATGTCTCTTTTATAGCAGTAACTACATAAGTATCTTCTATAATTTCAACTACTGTTAAACAAACACCATTATGCGCAACACTCTGATCTATCTTTAATTCACTTGTAAGATCACTTTTTACAGTGATATGAACATTCTCTTGTTCAGTTTCTAGCTGAGTTACACTACCAATAGTTTCTATGATTCCTGTAAACATATCGTAAATTTAGTTACTTTTGTTAGCATCAAAAATACGACATCATATGCCTAATACGGAAAAATCGAATAAAATTATTGTAGGTATTTCAATTGGAGATATTAACGGAATTGGTCTTGAAGTAATTTTAAAAACTTTTCAGGATAAAAGAATGTTTGATTTTTGCACACCAGTGTTGTTTGGCTCTAACAAAGTAGTTTCTTTTCATAAAAAAAACCTGAATTTAAATACCAGTATTCATGGTATTCAATCTTTAGAAAAAGTTGTTCATAATAAAATGAACTTATTAAACATTTGGAAAGAAGAAGTCAAAATCGATTTAGGAAAAGCAACTCCTGATGGAGGGAAATACGCATTAAAGTCATTATCTAGTGCCTTAGAAGCATTAAAGAATAATCAAATAGATGTTTTATTAACGGCACCTATAAATAAAGAGAATATTCAATCTAAAGAATTTGACTTCCCAGGGCATACCGAATATCTAGAAGATAACCTAGAAGGAGAAAGTTTAATGATTTTAATGACTGACGAATTAAGAATGGGACTTATTACTGGTCATATTCCAATTTCAAAAGTTGCTGAAACAATCACTCCAGAACTCATTACTAAAAAAGTGGAGATAATGGAGCATTCATTAAAACAAGACTTTAATATTAGTAAACCTAAAATTGCTGTTCTAGGACTAAATCCTCATTGCGGAGATAAAGGTGTCATTGGTAAAGAAGATGATGAAATTGTAAGGCCTACTATTGCCAAAATAAAAGAATCTGGAAAAATGGTTTTTGGTCCATATGCCGCTGATGGTTTTTTTGGTTCAGAAACTTACAAACAATTTGATGGCGTATTAGCCATGTATCACGATCAAGGTTTAGCGCCTTTTAAAGCTTTGTCTTTTGGTAATGGTGTTAACTTTACTGCTGGGCTTAATAAAATAAGGACTTCACCAGATCATGGAACAGGCTTTGACATAGCTGGTAAGAATAAAGCAAACACAACTTCTTTTGAAGAAGCACTCTTTACTTCTTTAAAAGTTTTTAGAAACAGAAATGAATATATTGAGTTAGAGTCAAATAGATTAAAAATAAAATAGTTTTTTTATATTCCGTATTACAAAACATTTTATTATATTTGCGCGCTCAATTTGATATTGTAAATGAAAGGTTTAAAAGAATATACTATTCCTTTTGTAGGTTTAAAAGAAGGAACCCACAAATTTCAGTACCAAATTAACAATACGTTCTTTGAAGAATTTCAGTACGCAGAATTCAATAAAACTGATATACAAGTTGATATTGACTTCATAAAAAAGAGTACACTTTTAGAATTGTTGTTTACTATTAAAGGAACTGTAACTATTCCTTGTGATGTAACTAATGAGTTATACGATCAGGAAATTTCAGGAGACTTTAAGTTAATTGTTAAGTTTGGTCCTGAGTTTAACGACGAGAATGATGAAATTTTAGTACTCCCATATGAAGAGTATCAAGTAAATGTTGCTCAATATATATATGAATTAGTAGTACTATCTATTCCTACCAAAAGAGTACATCCAGATGTATTAAATGGTACAATGGAATCTGAAACTTTAAAGAAGTTAAAAGAATTAGAGATAAATAAAGAGAAACCAGTTGAAGAAGAATCAACTGACCCAAGATGGGATAAATTAAAAGATTTACTAACAGGAAAAAACGAGTAAAATGGCACATCCTAAGAGAAAAATATCAAAAACTAGAAGAGATAAAAGAAGAACTCACTATAAAGCTACTGTACCACAAATAGCTGTTGATCCTACTACTGGTGAAGCTCATTTATACCACAGAGCTCACTGGCACGAAGGTAAATTATACTATCGTGGACAAGTAGTTATTGATACTACAGAAGCTGAAGCTTAAAAAATATACAACCTTTTTTACTAGGGTTTATCTTATAGAACGCCGAAAACGAATGTTTTTGGCGTTTTTTTAGCGACAAAGTGAAAAAAAAATCATTACTTTTGGAAACTAAATTTACTATTCGTAACAAGCATGAATAAAATAACTGCAGCAATTACGGCGGTTGGAAAGTACGTCCCAGACTATGTTTTAACCAACAAAGAACTGGAAACAATGGTAGAAACCAACGATGAGTGGATTACTACTAGAACTGGAATTAAAGAAAGACGAATTTTAAAAGAAGAGGGCGCTGGAACTTCTTATATGGCAATTAAAGCTGCTGAAGACTTAATTGCTAAAAACAATATAAATCCTGAAGAAATTGATGCAGTAATTGTAGCTACTGCAACACCTGATATGTTGGTTGCTGCTACAGCTGTTTATGTAGCTACAGAAATTGGAGCTACAAACGCTTTTGCATACGATTTACAAGCTGCCTGTTCAAGCTTTTTATATGGAATGTCTACTGTTTCTAGTTATATAGAATCTGGTAGATATAAAAAAGTACTATTAATTGGTGCTGATAAAATGTCTTCTATAATAGATTATACAGACAGAGCTACTTGTATCATTTTTGGAGATGGTGCAGGAGCCGTTTTATTTGAACCAAATACTGAAGGCTTAGGTTTTCAAGATGAACATTTAAGAAGTGACGGTGTTGGAAGAGAGTTCTTGAAAATAGATGCAGGAGGTTCTATTTTACCACCTTCAGAAGAAACTATTAAAAACAGAAAACACTACGTACATCAAGAAGGAAGAACTGTATTTAAATTTGCAGTTTCTAACATGGCAGATGTAGCTGAAAAAGTGTTAGTAAAAAATAATCTAACCAAAGAAACAGTAGATTGGTTAGTACCACACCAAGCAAATAAAAGAATTATTGAAGCAACTGCTAATCGTATAGGATTAGATGATGAAAAAGTAATGATGAACATACATAGATATGGAAACACTACTTCTGCTACATTACCTCTTTTATTAGCAGACTATGAAAAAGAACTTAAAAAAGGAGATAATTTAATTTTTGCGGCCTTTGGAGGTGGCTTCACATGGGGAGCAATTTACCTTACATGGGCATATACTAAGTAGACATTCAACTAAAATTATAAACAATGGACATTAAAGAAATCCAAAATCTTATTAAGTTCGTAGCAAAATCTGGTGCTAGTGAAGTAAAATTAGAAATGGATGATGTAAAGATTACTATCAAAACTGCATCTGACACACCAGAAACGCAAATTATTCAAGCAGCGCCTATAGCAGCTGCACCACAAGTTGTTGCGGCACCAGCTCCAGTAGCACCTGCACAACCAGCAGCAGCTCCTGCTACTCCAGCAGCGCCTGCAGCTACTGAAGACGATTCTAAATATCTTACTATAAAGTCTCCAATCATTGGAACATTCTATCGTAAACCATCTCCAGACAAACCTGCTTTTGTAGAAGTTGGTTCTGAAGTAAAAGCTGGTGATACAGTTTGTGTGATTGAGGCAATGAAACTTTTCAACGAAATTGAATCTGAAATTTCTGGAAAGATTGTAAAAGTATTAGTAGATGATTCAACTCCAGTTGAATTCGATCAACCATTATTCTTAGTTGACCCATCATAAAGTTAGCAGTTAGAAATTAGACATTTCTTTCTAATTTGTAACACTAATTAGCTAATTTTTTTAATTAACTAATTCGATAAAGATGTTTAAAAAAATATTAATTGCCAATAGAGGTGAAATTGCACTTCGTGTAATTCGTACCTGTAAAGAAATGGGTATTAAAACAGTAGCTGTTTACTCTAAGGCAGACGCAGATAGTTTACATGTAAAGTTTGCAGACGAAGCAGTTTGTATTGGACCAGCACCAAGTAATGAATCTTATTTAAAAATGGATCGCATTATTGCTGCTGCAGAAATTACAAATGCAGATGCAATTCACCCAGGATACGGTTTCTTATCAGAAAACGCTAAATTTTCAAAATTATGTGAAGAGCACGATATTAAATTTATCGGTGCTTCTGCAGAAATGATTTCGAAAATGGGAGATAAAGCAACTGCAAAAGCAACAATGATTGCTGCAGGTGTACCTTGTATTCCTGGATCTGAAGGAATTTTAGATTCTTACGAAGAAGCAGAGAAAATCGCAACAGATATGGGATTCCCTGTAATGTTAAAAGCTACCGCTGGTGGTGGTGGAAAAGGAATGCGTGCTGTATGGAAAGTTGAAGATTTAAAACCAGCTTGGGATTCTGCTCGTATGGAAGCAAAAGCTTCTTTCGGAAACGATGGAATGTACATGGAAAAACTTATCGAAGAACCTAGACATATTGAAATTCAAATTGTTGGAGATTCTTTTGGTAAGGCATGTCACTTATCTGAAAGAGACTGTTCTGTACAACGTCGTCACCAAAAATTAACAGAAGAAACTCCTTCTCCATTCATGACTGATGAGTTAAGAGAAGCAATGGGAGAAGCTGCAGTAAAAGCTGCTGAGTTTATTAAATATGAAGGAGCTGGTACTGTAGAGTTTTTAGTAGACAAGCACCGTAATTTCTACTTCATGGAGATGAATACTCGTATTCAAGTAGAGCATCCAATTACAGAAGAAGTAGTAGATTATGACTTAATTCGTGAGCAAATTTTAGTAGCAGCTGGAGTGCCAATTTCTGGTAAAAACTATACGCCACAATTACACTCTATTGAATGTAGAATTAATGCAGAAGATCCTCATAATGGATTCAGACCTGCACCAGGTAGAATTACTTCATATCATGCACCAGGTGGACATGGTGTTCGTGTAGATACACATGCATATGCAGGTTATATGATTCCACCAAACTACGACTCTATGATCGCTAAATTAATTGTAACTGCACAAACACGTGAAGAAGCAATTAACAAAATGAAGCGTGCTTTAGATGAGTATGTAATCGAAGGTATTAAAACAACAATTCCTTTCCACAGACAATTAATGGATCATCCAGATTATGTTGCTGGTAATTATACCACAAAATTCATGGAAGATTTTGAAATAAAATAATTCATAAAGGCTGTCTCTTTTTAGACAGTCTTTTTTTATGATATTTTTTGTAATGCTTAACAAAATATGCGTCTATAGAAATACAACTAAAGACAATTCTTATGAAAACTTATATCAGTTTACTTCTAATAGCATTTTCTATAGGACATAGCATTGCCCAAATAGAACAACCTAGCCTAAGTCCTAGAATTACTACACAACAAAAAGTAGGGCTTGCAACCATTACATTAACTTATGGACAGCCAAGTGTAAAAGGGAGAAAAATTTTCGGTTCGCTAATTCCTTATGGGAGACTATGGAGAACTGGAGCTAATGCTTCAACTAAAATTACAACAGACAAAGAAATTAAAATTGCTAATCATACTGTTCCAGCAGGAACTTACGGTTTCTATTCTATTCCCAATGAAAAAGAATGGACTATTATTTTTCATAAAAACAGTAAGCTTTGGGGAAGTGCTGGCTATAAAAAAGAAAACGATTTGATTCGCTTTAAAGTTCCGGCTATAAAAACAAAGGATACTAGAGAAACTTTTTATTTAGGATTTCAAGATTTTACTGTAGATGGAGCAACGCTTATTATTTTATGGGAAAATACGGAAGTTAACATTCCTGTAACCGTGAATTCAGATCGTATTATTGAAAATCAAATTGCTTCAAAAATTACAAATGCAACACAACCTGTAAAAGCTCAAACATACTTTGATGCTGCTCAGTACTATTATCAGAAAAACAAAAATCTGGATACTGCTTTCACATGGTTTACCAAAGCGGAAGAGTTACGACCAAAGGCTTTTTGGTATACGTATTATAAAGCTGAATTAGCCTTAAAACTAAATAAAAAGGCAATTGCTAAACAAGGAGCTGAAAAATGTCTTAAAGCTGCTAAAAATAGTCCTAGTACCGATTATGGATATATTGCTAAATGCTCTTTACTTTTAAAGAAAGTTAATGCAACAAAATAAGATTTAAAATATGTAATTCTGTATTTACATATGCTATAATTAAAAAGGTAAACTCTATAATTTATGAGTTTACCTTTTTTAATTTTATATTTTTACCTCATGAATTTTATTTACAATATTCTTGTTCATATTGCATACGGAATTATTCATTTTTTAAGTCTTTTCAATCAGAAATTACAATTATTTATAAAAGGACGTAAAGAGACTTTTAAAAAGCTTTCTGTTATACAATCTACAGATAAAACCATATGGATACATACGGCTTCTTTAGGTGAATTTGAACAAGGTAGACCAATTATTGAAAGTTTAAAAAACACCTACCCTACTCATAAAATTATTGTTACTTTTTTCTCTCCATCGGGTTATGAAATACGAAAAAATTATGCTTTAGCAGATGTTATTTGCTACTTGCCTTTCGATACGAAAAAAAACATGCAAAATTTTGTTCGTGCTATACAACCTGAATTGGCCATTATTGTGAAATATGAGTTCTGGCCTAATCTACTTAGCCAATTAAAAAAAGAAGGCATTAAAACCATTTTAGTCTCTGGTATTTTTAGAGAAAAGCAACTCTTTTTCAAACCGTATGGAAAATGGATGCGAAGTTTTTTAACAGCTTTTGATCATCTCTTTGTACAAAACGAAAATTCAAAAAAACTTTTAAATACTATAAATTACAACAATGTAACCGTTAGTGGAGATACTCGATTTGACAGAGTATACGAAATTCTACAACAGGATAATACATTAGATTTTATAAATGAATTTAAATATAACACTTATACTGTAGTTGCCGGTAGTACTTGGAAAGAAGGTGAAGAACTTCTTGTAAATTACATTAATGAACACGCATCTGAAAACGAAAAATTTATCATTGCTCCACATACTATAAATTCAAAAAAAATAAATGAGCTACGCAATAGTATTCTTAAAAAAACAATACTGTATTCGGAAAGGAACCAAGTAGACCTTAAAGAATATCAGGTTTTTATTATTGATACAATTGGCTTACTTACAAAAGTATATTCCTATGCAAATGCTGCTTACGTAGGCGGTGGTTTGTTAACAGGCTTGCATAATATTTTAGAACCCGCTACTTTTGGCATTCCAGTGGTATTTGGAGGAAATAATTACACCAAGTTTCAAGAAGCAAATGATTTAATTCGTTTAAAAGGAAGTAAAGCGATTACAAATCAACATGAATTTAATAGCATTTTTACAACGCTAAAACAAGATGTAAACGTAAGAACTACAATGGGAAAAACTTGTGGAGATTATGTAAAAAATAATACTGGAGCAACACAACTAATTCTGAATTATATTAATAACCTATTCCAATAATATGGAGATTATTTTACAACCTTGGCCATGGTATGTATCTGGCCCTTTAATTGCACTCATCCTTTTTCTGTTTTTCTACTTCGGAAAAAACTTTGGTGTTTCTACAAATTTAGAAACCATGTGCACGATGGCAGGAGCTGGTAAAGTTTCTGATTATTTTAAAAAAGACTGGAAAGAACGCGACTGGGCGTTATTTTTCTTAGTTGGTTTAATTATAGGTGGATTTATTGCTGCGAATTTTCTATCTACTTCTTCGGAAATTTTACTAAGCCCAGAAACAGTTCAAAACTTAGGAGAACTTGGTTTTAAAAATATTGGGAAAACCTATGTTCCAGAAGAGATTTTCAGTATTGAAAATATGTTAACTATAAAAGGCTTTGCTATTTTACTTGTAGCAGGTATTTTTATTGGTTTTGGAACTCGTTATGCAGGTGGTTGTACTTCTGGACATGCCATTACGGGTTTAAGTAGTTTACAGTTTCCTTCTTTATTAGCTGTTATTGGCTTTTTTGTTGGAGGATTAATTATGACTTGGTTTTTACTGCCTTTAATTTTTTAAGTATGAAAAATATTCGATTTTTAATTATAGGGATTGTCTTTGGAATTATTTTAACCAAATCGCAAGCAATTTCGTGGTATCGCATTTATGAGATGTTTAAATTTCAATCGTTTCATATGTACGGTATTATTGGTAGTACTGTTGTGGTTTCTATTCCTTTAATACTATTGTTTAAAAAAGGTATTTTAAAGGACTATTTAGGCAACAAAATAAATATTAAGGAAAAGAAAAAAGGATATATAAGAACCTTAGTTGGAGGTGCCTTTTTTGGTTTAGGTTGGGCCTTAGCTGGTGCTTGTCCTGCTCCTATTTTTGTTTTAATAGGAAATGGTATCTTTTCTATACTTATTGTTTTGTTAGGAGCTGTTTTAGGTGCTTTTATATATGGGATTTTGAGTAAAAAACTACCTCATTAAGAACCTACACACTAACATTTTTTTTCTAATATGAATTCGTTACTTACGAATTTGAAACGAAAATTGAATTCTTTTTTTCTGTAAAAAAATAGATGAATATTTGATGATATAAGCAGAGATCTCTTTATAAATCAAACCATAAATTCATTTACTTTTTATTATGAAAAAAACATTTTATCTCTTAGGCATATTTCTCATTTCGCTTATAACATCATGTACAGGAAATGAAGAAAATATTATAAATGATGCAGAAAAATTAAGTCAACCAGCAAATAAAACAGCTTCAAAATTTGCTAGTAAAGGCGAAGTGTTAGAATTTAAAAGCTTTGAAGATTTCGAAAACACTATAGAAAAACTATATCTAGAAATAGAAGCTTATGACGATGCTTTTTTAAAAAAATATGGTCATTTAAGTGAAGACGAATTAGATGATGTAGAAGACGAACTAAATTACAACGATTTTCAACCTGTAGTTGATTATGAAAAACAACAAAACTTTAGATCTTTAAGAGCCATTATTGCAGAAAAAGAATCTAAATGGTTAGAAGAACAAGAAGGAAGAGAGTTTTTAGATGAAAAAACTGATCCTGATAATCATTTTGTTGTTGATGATGTTGAGCGTGCTTTATTAAACGAGCATTCAGAAGTTAAAATTGGAGATGATTTTTATAAGTATTATGAGTGGGGATTAGTAAAAACTAAAAGCTATGAAAGCTTAGTACGATCTAGATTACTTAGTAGACAAAATAGTACAGTACCAGTTTTAACCGATTTAGATTTTATAGTAATATATAATGATCCTTTTGGTGGTGGTTCAGGATCAGGAACTGGTTCGGGAACAGGATCAGGTTCTAGTACCACTATTGGTTGTAAAAAAACCATTACTAGAGAGCATCGTTATACAAATGGACATAACGGAAGAAGAAGTATAAAGGTAAAACATAAAGTAAGACTTAATCAGTTTGCAGGAGCTCCTAAAATTGTTACCATTGTAAAAGGTTATAAAAAGAGAAGAAGAAAATGGAGAAAAAGAAGAACGCCAATCGGAATTCAATTCAACGGAAAATGTTTAGAGAATTGTGATCAAGAGCTTATGGTTTCAAAATACAAATCTGTAAGAAGAAGAAGAAGCAGAAGAGCAAAAATTACAGGTGGAGACTGGTGGAATACAGGTGCTGGAACTCTAAAATTCGGAATAATTAATCAAGGAATTAAAGTTAAAGCGACACAATATAGCTGGAGCATATCTAAAGACTTATACGATAATTCTCATATGAGTAACTAACGTCAGTTTTCCCGACATCTATTTGAAGCATACAATTCTAATAATTGTATGCTTTTCTTTTTCTTAGTCTAAGAACAATATTTTATTAATAGCGTTGCTTGAATTTGTATGATCTACAACTTCCCAATTATAAATTTTAGATAATTGATATATTTTAGATAACTCCTCAAACAAGCGTGTTTTTGCTTCTTCTTTCTGCTCTGTAAACGTAATGGTTTCTTTTATGCGCTCTATTGCTTTTTCATTTAAAGCATTTAGCTCTTCGTTAGAAAAGGTATTGAGTTTGCTTTGTTGTAAATCGAAGTATTTTATATCTGGCGAAATTACAATTTCTTCTTCTGGAATTTTATTAATAATAATCTGTTTTGCTACACTATCTATTTGAATATCTATCTTCGATAAATCGTATCCAACCTCAACTTTTGCATTTACTGAAAGAATTGCTTTTTTTTCAAATTGAATATAATCGAAGAAGTACTTTTTAGTATCAGAAAAACTATACATTTCAGCATAATTCCCTTCAGAAACTACTAGCTTACTCAAATTATTAATTTCATTCACAAGTACTTTAATTTCTTCTTTTTGATAGATAGCTTCCTTTCTATCATACCAAAATTTGGCAATTAAAAAACCTAATAAAAAAGCACCGATGTATTTTAAAAGTCGCATGATTTTTTATTTGAAAGGTACTAAAAAAGAAAAGTCTAAAGAAATTATTCTTCTTTCTTTGGAAAAGCTTGTTTGTGGTAAATAAATAATAAAGCCACTCCAATAGTTATCCAACTATCTGCTCCATTAAAAATAGCATTAAAAAATGTAAAGCTTTCTCCTTTGTACAAAGGAAAATATAGCATATCTACCACTTTTCCATAAAACAACTCACCATACGGTTGGTCTGAAAATAATGTAGCTACTCCTCTTCCTGGAGGTGTATTGAAGATAACTCCGTAAAAAACAGAATCAATGATATTCCCTACAGCTCCTGCTAGTATTAAAGAAATTGCAATAACTACTCCATTATGTACTTTACTTTTTATGGTTTGAATTAACCAATAAATAATTCCGGAAATAGCTACAAGTCTAAAAAGCGTTAAGAACAACTTTCCTCCTCTACCGCCAAATTCAAATCCCCAAGCCATTCCATTATTTTCTGTAAAATGGATAATGAACCAGTTTGGAAATACAACGACTTCTTCTCCTAAGAAAAAGTGTGTTTTTACATAGATTTTAGTGATTTGATCTATTAATATTGCTAATACTACGGTAAGGATAGCGATGGACTTCTTAGACATTTTTTAAATTTAATAGCGACAAAAATAAGAATATTCTACTGAATTATAAGTGCTTTACAATTACTATTATAAAAGCTCCATTCGTAAACTATAACGCTACATTCAGCAAGTTCCTTATTTTTCTTTCTAAAGAAAATTTTAATTTCCATGATAAGAATCTATAAATACTTAAAAAATGTTTAAAAACATCTTAAATCTAGAAGGAGTTCAAGAAATTAGTAAAGAAGCTTTAGGTAAAATTAATGGTAAAGGAAATGACATTATTTACTATTGTATTACCGCAAGCGGACATGGAGCTTATGTTGATACAGATATTTCTGGTGGGAATATTAATTGCTATCCTGTAGCAGAAGTATCACCTGTAGATAAATCATCTTCTACTCCTGTTGCATAACAATGTTTTAGTATATATCAAATGAATAAATTTGATATATACTATTCTATTCGTTTAATTAATTCTTTTCTGTAAGATTTTCCAACTGGTAATACAGCATCGTTATTCAACTTTACTTGATTTCCATCTATCAGTTTTAAGTGATTAAAGTTAATTGCATACGATTTGTGAATTCTTAAAAAGTTATCTGGTAGTTTTGTGATGAATTCTGTTAATGTTTGTGGCGTTAAAATCATACTATCCGTATAGATTTTTATATAATTTCCATAAGCCTCAATATAGTTTATCTCTTCAAAATTCAGCTTTATAATTTTCTTATCGCTTTTAATAAATAAAGAGGTAACTTCTTTTTCTGGAGTAACTACTATTTGTGTAGCTGTTTCCATAGGAACCGTTTTTAGTTTTTGCTGTACTTTTAAAACTGCTTGTAAAAAACGTTCTAACGAAAAAGGTTTTAATAAATAATCTGTTACCGCAAGTTCAAATCCTTCTATAGCATATTCTGGATACGCAGTTGTAATAATCACCTCAGGTTTTTTAGCTAGCGATTTTAACAAACTAATTCCTGAAAACTTGGGCATATTAATATCCAAAAACAGTAAGTCTATTTGCTCTTTTTGCAACACTTCCATTACCTCAAAAGCATTTTTACACATAGCAACCACTTCTAAATAAGGAATATCTTTACTATAATTCTCTATTATTTGACGTGCAATAGGTTCATCGTCTGCAATTAAACATTTTATCTTTTCCATCTTTATATTGAAAGTTTTAAATCTACAGAGAAAACACCATTTGTTTTTTCAATCTCTAAACAATGTGCATCTGGATAAATCAAATGTAATCTCTTTTTTGCGTTTACCAATCCTATACCACTCTTCCCTTTTTCTAAATTTGCTTCCTTCTCTCCATATATATCAAAAGAATTCTCACATCTAAACGCTACTTCATTTTCTGAAATATCCATTGTAATATTTACTCTACTTTTTTCACCATCTGACGTTCCTAAATGTTTAAATGCGTTTTCAACAAAAACAATTAACAACATTGGTGCAATCTCTTTATCTACCAATTGTCCTGTAATTGTAAAATTAATTTCTGCTTGTTCTTCTAATCGTATTTTCTCTAGCGAAACATAATTTTCTAAATAACTTATTTCTTTCTTCAGAGATACAAAAGCTTCCCTTGTTTCATATAAACTATATCGTAGTAAATCTGATAACTTTAGCATTAGGTTAGGTAACTTATCTGATTTAATTACAGACAATCCGTATAAATTATTTAGTGTATTGAATAAAAAATGTGGATTCAATTGTCCTTTCAACAATTTTAACTCTGCTTCTTTTACTTCCTGTCTTCTTTTAAAACTATCTCGTGCAATTCGTATTGCCATTCCAAAAATCATTGCCAATAAAACAAATCCAAAAAGATTTAAAAACATCTTTAAACTCAGCGATTGCTCTATAGCTTGACTAATAAGATAAACTGGTATTAATGTGAATAATATTCCATTGAGTATAAACAATATGAAAAAGATGATTTTCTTTTTTTGAAAGAATGGTAAAATAACATAATTGGTTACGTAAACTGTAGGCATTAAAAACAAGATTGCATACAATGCAGTTGCCATTCTATTTTCTGATTGGATTCCTCCTATTAAAATGATAAAAAGAACTGCCCATACAAATATGTTTTGCACTAATTTATTATCTACCCAAGTATCGAATTTAGACATATTGTTTTATTAAGTATAGTTACCACAAACTTAGCTATTAACTCTAAAAAAGGCATTTTTTAATGATGAAAGATATCTTTTTTAATCTGAATGTTTCTATTACCATGATTATCGTACAAACTACCCTATATCATTTTTAAACTTCCGTTCATCATTCTTCTTTTTTAAAAATGTTTTTTCATAAGACTTTTGAAGTGTTCATTTTAAAAATCAAATCATTATGGAAGCTTTTAAATTAATCTTTACAGTTTTTTTATATGCCGTGAGTGCTTTGTGTAATACGGAAGATGTTACAGAAGTACACGAACATTCTTACACAAAAGAAATAGCAGTTTCTACCATAAACACTGTATTAGAAAAAAGTGTCGTAAAAGAATATAACACTGTTTCTAAACAACAAATTATTGAAAATAATATTACTAACATAAAACAATAATAGTCATGAAACTCGATATACAAAACGTATCTAAAAAGTACAGCGCAACTAAATATGGCTTGAAAGATTTTTCGATGCAAATTGACAAGGGAATTTTAGGCTTATTAGGTCCAAACGGAGCAGGAAAATCTACTTTATTAAGAATGATTGCTACGGTTAGTAAACCTACAAACGGCACAATTATTTTAAACAAAAACAATATTGTTAAAGATCCAAATTACATGCGCAAGCAAGTTGGTTTCTTACCACAAGATTTTGGTGTGTACCCTAATTTAAATGCTTTTGAGTTTTTAAAATATATGGCTGCAATGAAAGGCGTAGGAGGAAAAAACTTAACTACTAAAATAACACAGCTTTTAGAAGGATTAAATTTACTAGACGCCGCTCACAAGCCTATTGGAAGTTATTCTGGTGGAATGAAACAACGTGTAGGAATAGCACAAGCATTATTAAACGATCCTAAAGTGCTGATTTTTGACGAACCTACTGTTGGTTTAGATCCTGAAGAACGTATTCGTTTTAGAGATCTTATTCATCAATTAGCAAACGATGCTATTGTTATACTTTCTTCTCACATTGTTTCTGATATAGATACCATTGCTGATAAAGTTGCCATTATGAAAAAAGGAGAATTGTTAGCCTATGGAAATCAAGAAACACTTATAAACAGTGTAAAAGATAAAGTTTATGAAACCACCATTGACAGAGATTTATTACACGAGTTTAAACAAAAACATATGGTTGTTCACTCGCTAATAAAAGGAGGTAAAACTATAGTTCGATTTATTAGTGAACATGCAATGGAAGGAGCAAGCTTGCAAAACCCAACTTTAGAAGACGCTTATTTATTTACAACTAAAACATCTTAATCATGAAAACATCAAGTAAAAAAAATTTACAAATCATACTATTTTTTGTAATCGCAATTATAGCATTAACCTTTCTAGTTATTTCTTCAGACACGATTCACTTTGGGGTATACGACGCTCATTAAAATATTTTCATCATGAACATTTTTTCTCTTATAAAATATAGTTACTTACAACGTGTACGAAATTATAATTTCTTAATTACACTATGTGCTAGTTTAGCTGTTGCGTACACTTTTGTACCTGCACCAGATGCAAATTATTCTACCATACGAATTGCAGATTATGTTGGACAGTACAACTCTGCTTGGTTTGGATATGTTACTGCTGTTATGAGTAGTTTGTTTTTATCCTTAGTTGGTTTTTATCTTATTAACGGAGGTATTAAAACAGATACACAAACTAAAGTAGGACAAATTATTGCTACTACTAAAGTTACAAATAGTACTTATTTAGTATCGAAAGTAATTAGTGGGTTTTTAATTTTACTAACCATTCTTGGTATTGTATTTATCATGAGTATTGCGCTCTTTTTCTTATACAATGAGAATTTTCCTTTCGAAGTTTTTCAGTTTATAAAGCCTTATATAATAATTACTATTCCAACCTTATTTTTTATAGCAGTTTTAGCTGTTGTTTTTGAAGTCTTTTTCAGAAAATATACCGTGCTACAAAACATTGGCTTCTTCTTCTTATTTTCTTTTTTAATGTTGTCTTCTAGAACTAACCAAGAGCAGTTCTCTTTTGATGTATTAGGAACTCAAATTGTAATGCAACACATGGAAACACAAGTTAGAGAAATCACCAAAGGAGATCAAATAAAAGAATTATCTATAGGTTATATTATAGGCAACAACAGTCCTTCTAAGAAGTTTTCTTTTAATGGTATGGAATTTCCTTCTTTATTTTTAATCAGCAGATTACTTTGGATAGGTTTTGGCTTTGTCTTAATTTTTATAAGTGCACATTTTTTTCATAGGTTTTCTTTACAAGGAAAAACAGTTCAAAAAGTACAAAAAGCGGCTATTCTTTCAGAAGTAACAGCTAAAGAAATGCATCTTTCTGGCTTAGCAAAACTAACCACAAACTTTTCTATAATTCCGTTACTTACAACAGAATTGCTATTACTAATTAGAAAAGGAAAAAAATGGTTATGGATTGTAAATGCAATTGGAATGTTTTTATTAGCATTACTTCCTCTAGATATTGCCCATCAATTTGTATTACCTATATTATGGTTTTTACAAGTAAGTCGATTATCTAATTTAACTACAAAAGAGTTTACGAATAAAGTACATTATTTTGCTTTTGCTTCTTATAAACCTATACAACGATTATTAGTTGCTCAATTAGCAGCCAGTGTTATGTTACTTTTATTTTTAGCGATTCCTTTGGTTGTTCGAGTTGCCATTATTTCAAATTTTACAGCTTTACTTTCTATTATTTTAGGCGGAATTTTCTTAGTGTTTTTAGCAGCCTCTTTTGGAATTATTACTGGAGGTAAAAAGTTATTTGAAGTTGTGTTTTTTATGATTACTTATATGAATATTAACAGGGTTCCTTTTACAGATTATTTTGGTGCTTTATCGCAAAGTAACCTTCTCTCTATAAAATTAGCAATTGGTACTATTGTGCTTGGTAGTATTGTTTTTAGCATTCGCAAATATCAATTAAAAACATCTTAAGTTTCAATAAAAATACAGCTAGCACGTTTTACTTAGTATTGTATTATCACGAAAGTCTTTTTAGATTGAAGTAATCTTACTTTTATTGAACAGATTGCCATAAAAAATTCTATTAGATGTCGTTTTTTTCGCAGTGACATCTTATTTTACAGGCTTTTAGATGATAAAATTATATCGAGTTTACGTTATATTAGTATTTCATGAAAATAAGAGCTATAAAACCCAATAACGTTTTAGAAAAATACATTGATTTTTACTACGAATTAGCTTTACATAATGACCAATATTATGCGTATCCATCTGCAAACAATGTTGTCTGTATTTTTAACAAAGCAGCTACGAGTTATGTAGATGATGAAATTAAAATTAATGCATGTACTAACGCTTCAAACACGTTTATGGTACTTAATAAGTTTACAACTCCTTTATTTGTAAACAATCAGGGATATGTAAAGGAGTTTGTGATCATATTTAAACCTTATGGATTAGCTCAATTTACAAATACTTGTAACGACTCCTTATTTTTTGAACTTACTGAGTTTAATGATTTTCTTAGCAACAATAGTTGTTTTTTTGAAAGGTCTGAAAACGAAAAAGTTGATTTAATTGAAACTTATTTACTTACCAAGCTCAATGAAAAAGAAGGTTTAGATATTGTAATGCATAGTATTTCGCTAATGAAAAATGATCAATTAAGTTTACAGGACATTGCTACCGCATGTAATTGTAGTTATAAAAAATTATACCGCCTTTTTGTAACGCATTGCGGTACTTCTCCCATTGTAATTAGAAAAAACAATCGGTTTAGAAATGCTTTAGAAAAAATTAAAAACCAAGATGAAGGCAGTAAACTTTCAGATGTTGCTTTCGATTTAGGTTATTACGATCAGGCTTTTTTTAATAAAATGTTTAAAGATAAAACAGGAAATAATCCAAAACAGTTTTTTAAAGATGTAAGTATTCTATCTAAAAAAGATATTTACTTCAAAAAAAAATAAAGCTGCATTAATGTCCATTTAATACAATTATTTTACAAATAGTAAATGTAGTTTTGAGTTTATTACAAATTTATAAGCCACTTACTATGAGTACTATTCTACCCAAAACGGATACATGGTCTGTATTTGAGAAAATATCGTTTCGTTTTTTCTTCACTTATTTTATCTTATTCATTTTTCTAAATAACAATGGAGCTTTCCCTTTTTACGGATATGTAAACCATATCTTCAATTTAGGTTTATATGAAATTATTCCATGGATTGGCGAACATATTTTAGGAATTACTTATGAAATTAGAGTGGGACCAAATGGAAGTGGTGATACCACTTATGATTATCTTTTGATTTTCACATTATTTGTAATAGCCATTATTACAGCAATTATTTGGTCTGTTATAGATAGAAAAGCGAAAAGTTATGTGAAGATGTATTATTGGCTCACTTTAATTGTGCGTTTTTATGTAGGACTTATGCTAATTAATTATGGATTGGTTAAAGTAATTCAGGTTCAATTTTCTGCGCCAACAATGTATAGACTTACACAAGCTTATGGAGATTCTTCTCCTATGGGATTGGCTTGGACTTTTTTAGGTTTTTCTAAAGGTTATAATTTATTTATGGGAATTGCAGAAGTAGCCGCTGTGTTATTGTTGTTTAGAAGAACTTTAACCTTTGGTTTAATTATTACGTTAATGACTACTGCCAATGTTATGGCTGTAAATTATTTTTATGATGTTCCTGTAAAAATTCTATCAACGCATTTGGTAATTATGACTGCTTTTTTATTAGCGCATAGTTTTAAAACCTTATGGCAATTCTTCTTTTTTAGAAAACCAATAGCTTTAACTGATATTTATAAACCTGCGTTGAAAAGTATTGTAAGCAAGGTATTTCTGGTTATAAAAGCCTTAGTACTTGTATATGTATTAGGTTTTGGGTTTTACGAGACATTAAGTTCTAGAGATATGTATTATGGTGAAGCTTCTAAAAGTCCTTTAAAAGGCTTTTATGAAGTAGAAGAGTTTAAATTAAATGATTCTATTATTTCTTGTCCTTCTAAAGAAAAGAAGTTGTGGAAATATTTAATGATTGATGGAAAGCAATATGCTCAAATAAAGCCTGCCGATAGCAAAACACAATGGTATAAATTAGATGTAGATTCTGTAAAAAAATCTTTGGTTTTAAAAAGTTATAGAGATACTTTAGAGGTCTATAATTTAACGTACATGGAAGGTGACAGCACTGATTTTTATTTAAAAGGAACGGTGAAGTTAGATACCTTAGCTATTAAATTGCAAAGAACTAAAAATTATAAAGAAAAGTTTTTGCTAACAAATAGAGGCTTTCACTGGATTAATGAACGTCCGTATAACAGATAAATAAATGTCACTTAATATCCCCAAAAACAAACATATTGTTTTCTTTGATGGCGTTTGCAATTTATGCAATAGCTCTGTTCAGTATATCATAAAAAACGATCCTAAAAATCAATTTTTATTTGCGCCATTGCAAGGAGAAACGGCTGTAATAATTCGTGATTATTTTAATGTGGACTTTCAGGAAGTAGACAGTATTTTTTTGTTTACTCCTGAAGAAAAAGTTTTTACAAAAGCAAAGGCTGCTTTAACAATTGCTTCTAAATTAAGAATGCCTATTCGTTTGTTAAGCGTTTTTCTAATTGTTCCGTCTTTTATAAGCGATAAGGTATACGATTTTATTGCTAAAAACAGGTATAAATGGTTTGGTGCTAAAGAAGCTTGTTACATTCCAACTCCAGAGTTAAATGCAAAGTTTTTAAAATAATTTGATAATAGGTTATTAAAAATAAATGTTGATCCTAATGGATCAACATTTATTTTTATATACAAAAAGAGTGTCTAAAAAGCATTTTCAAATGTTATTCTGAAGTTATTTTAGCATCTCACATAACAGATTATTTCTTTTAATGAGAAACTGAAACAAATTCAGTTTGACGAATACTTACTTTATAGACACTCTTTTTATTAGAGTTTGCTTATGTACAAGCGTAATTAAATTGTTTACCCTTTAATCCACGCATTAAATAACTCTTTTTGTTTTTGAGTTTTGTTAGGAATATGTTGTAAACTTTTTCCGTTTGTATACGATTGTGTTAAGGTAGTTTTAATTACTATTTCCTTTCCGTTTCTATCTAACTTTACTTCTACTTCCTTACCTGGTTGCCATGCAAACATTCCTCCAAAAATTTGGTTTGCTGTTGCTAAAGAAACTGCTGCTCCGTTAACTTCTTTAATAACATCTCCTGGTAATACTCCATTTTCTACCCAAAAACTATTGTTTTTAACACCATCGTTAAAATGAATTGTTCCTTTAGCTCTATCTGGAGCAAAAATGAAAGTTCCATCATTTTGAATGTAGTTTGTTTTCACTTTCGCTTCAGTAATCTTAAGTCCTACTTTTTCAAAAAATGTATTGTAATCTATTGGTGTATTTCCTTCTACGTGCTTTTTTAAGAATTCTCCTACAGATGGATAAGTCATTTCAGTAATTTCTGCAATTAACGTATCGTCGTTAAATGGTTTGTTTTTACCATATTTATTCGATAATTCTTTCATTAACGATAAAATCCCTCTAGTACCATTACTTTCTTCACGCATTAAAATATCAATTGCCATTCCAATTAAAGCTCCTTTTTGATATACGTTTAAGTACTGATCGTGGTATTCATCTTCAAGAATGTTTTCACTCATTTTTGTAAAACTCATAGTGTCGTTCATTTTACTCGCACTATTTATTTTATCCATAATCTTACTAAAGAATTCTTCCTCTTTCACTAAATCTTTACTGATTTGGAATAAGGTTGCAAAGTATTCTGTTACTCCTTCATACATCCATAAATGTTTTGAGAATGTTGGATCGTTATAATCGAAGTAATGTACATCTTCAGAATGTACACTTAATGGAGTTACAATATGGAAAAACTCATGAGAAACAACATCAATCATTGTTTGCGCTAATTGCTCATCAGACATTGATTCTGGTAAAACTACTACTGTAGAAGTATGATGCTCTAAGGCTCCAAAACCTTTAGGAGAAGTTTCTGTATTATCTGCTAAATACAGATAAATATCGTAACGAGCAGTACTATTAATGCTTCCCAAGTAAGCTTTTTGAGCTTGCATCATTTTCTCCATGGTAGCTTTAATTTTTTCTGCTGAATGTTTTTTGTTTGGAGAATATACACTTAATACAATTTTAATATCACCTACTTTAAATTCTTGCACATCTAATTCTCCATAAAACATAGGATTGTCTGTAATATCGAAATAACGAGGTGCATAATAGTTAGACGTTAATACTTTTCCGTCTTCGCTTGTTTCTTTTGATACTTCTTCTAATGCTGAAGTTCTTACAAAATTTGAAGGAGCAATTACTTCTAATTTGTATTGGTTGTTTTTTAAAGAGTCGAAGTACCCTATAAAACCATGTAAGTTTAATACATAGTTCGTATCTTCAATATTGGTTCCTGATGGTGAAAAAGGAACTTCTCCTCCAATTCCTCCAACTTTTTCCATATCGAATGTATCGTTTACCAAATAGGTAATTTTATCTAAGGCTTTTCCGTTATTTATTTCCCATGTATTTGTATCTACTTTTGTTACTTCTAACGGATTTCCATTATAATCTAACGCTTTAAAATCGTCTACATATTTACCAAAATCACTTACAGAATAAGTTCCTTGTACTACTTTTGGTAATCTATACGTTACTTTTTCAACTGTAAACCTTCCTGGATTTATAGTTACAGGTACTTTATCGTTTTGTACATTGGTTAGGTTTAAAGAAGTTGCTATTGGATTTTGAGTTGCCAAATCATTCTTTTTCAAAGATTTTGAAGAGCTACAACTTGCCAACATCAATCCCGTTAAAGTTGTTGCTAAAAAAACGTTTCTCATGTTATATTAAATTACAAATAGGAGTTAAAGGTACAATGTGAACCTATAACTTATAATGAGTTTAACAGAGTTTTATGAAAACATAGCGGAATTAGTGATTTTATTGCAACTTACTGGTTTTAACAATGTAAAAAACTAATAAATAATCAATAATTTACTGTAGTAAAAGTAAAAAATAGTAATTCCAAATATTCCTAAATAAAGTATAAATCGAAATAAAAAAGCTTTATTTTTCTTTTTAAAAAATAGAGTTAATTCATACATCATAAAGAACAACTCCATTATTAATAAACTAACCCATAACTTATTATTCCAAGCATCTAAATTAATAATAGTTATTAATGCTAAAAAAGATATAATAGTTATCAGAATAAATTTCTTCCAATTATCATTCATCTTCATTGGTAACTTTTTCATAGCTTTATGGTTGTTTAATTATTGTGTATTTTATTTAGTTAAAAGAGATAACATGGCACTAATTAGAGCTAAAATTTATCACGAAATTAGCTTTCTTATTTATTACTCAAAATCAGTTCATCATTTCCTTTTATAGCAATTGAATACCTAAACTCATCATTAATCATATCAAAATGAAACTCATAGTTGTTTCTATCATTTCTATTAGTTTTAAAATGTCCAAATGATTTTACTAAAGTGTCATTGTAATATATTTTCCAATCATTTTCTCCATAAGCATTAGGTATTTCTCTATAAGATTTACCATTAAAAACGACTACATTCTTAAATTTACTATCATCACTAAATACTTTTAACTCTAATCTAATCTTTTCCAAATTAATTCCTTCTCCTGTTTTTATGTCTAATTTATTAACTGTCTTACATGAATAGAAACATAATACAACAATCAATAAACTCAAATACTTTTTATTTTTCATAATATATCATATAACTCCAAAATCAGTAGTTAAAAAAGGTTCTAACTACTGACTTTTAATATAATTTACTACATTATCTTATTTTTCATAAACTCTTTAAAATGTATTCGGTAATAAAAAGGGAATCATCAATTAAAATTAGTTTTTGATTTTTAACTTTTACAAGATAGCTTTTACTAGCAAAGTTTAATCTGAATTTCTTTTTCTTATTTAACAAATAATATTTTAGATTTTTATATTCTATCCCATTTTGATAAAAATCAAGAGTTTTATCATCTTTAAATATAATTTTCATATCCGAGGTTGTCTTTTCTCCTGATAGTGTTCTAAAATCTTCTTCGCCATCAATAATAATTTTTTCGACTTCCCATGTTCCTTTTAAAAGCTGGGAAAATTCATTTTTAGACTGCGTCATACAACTAGTTGAGATAAACAACGTAAGTATAATTAACTTGAATTTCATATTAATCTTGTGTTTCTGAATTTTGATGTGATTTCCTGTATAATCTGTTCTAATATTTTCTACAACCTTTCTCAGTTTTATCCCTGATACATCATAGGTATAATAATCTATATTTTTTCCTTCTTCTTTTTTCAGACCAATTCCAAATCCTATCAAAAAAGAAGATAAAGAATCATAAGATTCACTATTAGTTAAAAACACTCCTCTTCTCAACTTAAGCTGGTTAATAATTTCTTCTAGTTTATATTTCATAATATTCGGACGAACGATACTCTTCTACCTACCAACAACTTAGGAAAGTGTCTGAATTTATTTCTTTAAACTCTATTAGGTAATTCTCAAATTCACTATTCATAACTAACTTTATTAAGAACCCTAAAATACCACTTTCTACAAAAACAAAAAGATGCACCTAAGTACATCTTCTTTTATTTAATAATATCATTCATACTAGTAACTACTCCTTTTCCAACAGTGCAATTCTCTTCTAAATCTATTATCTTAAAACTTCTTTTATTTAAGTAATTGATTTCTTCAACTCCATAATAACTTTTAAAATTGAC
The DNA here is from genome assembly GCF_964511145.1 of Tenacibaculum amylolyticum. NCBI lineage: Bacteria > Pseudomonadati > Bacteroidota > Flavobacteriia > Flavobacteriales > Flavobacteriaceae > Tenacibaculum > Tenacibaculum amylolyticum. The sequence continues at coordinate 1,924 of NZ_CAZEFZ010000053.1, read as the reverse complement.
TAATCTTAGTTTTGTAGAAGAAAGAGTTTTTTGATTAGCTTTATGTAATTCTAAAACACCATCTATCTTAACTGATTCATACTTTTTAGTTTTATTAAAAACTAATTCATAAATCATATCATTTCTTAGTTTTCTACCTGAATGAATTTGAATTTTTGTAGCTAATATTGAATTATACTCTTCCATTTTTTCAAATACCAATTTAGGACACAAAGCAGAAATAAATCTATCTTTTATAAGCCCTAACAAAACTTTAATAGTTCTATGAATATAATATACCGCCCTTATAGAGCGGTATATATATCATAATTAATTGAATTACAGTATTCATTCCTTGATAAAAATCAAAAGCTCCATTTTGATACATTACCTCCAATGATTTGTCAGTTGGATGCTTTTAGATTGAAGTATAAGTTATTTTATAGTAATTTTTAATTCTCCCATGTAACCTGTTTTATTTTCATTTTCATAAAACTTTAAAATAGCTTCATCATTTACATGATAAGCTCTACCAGAAGTTACCGATAAACTATTTACTATTCTACCGTTAAAATCAATCCAAATTGACTCCTTATAACTAGTTGAATACTTTTTATCTTCATCTTTATAACTAATTCTTAAGATTCTCTTATTGGACTCAACAACATCATAAGGTAATAAATTTAAAATACCGAATGATTTTTTAACTTTAAATTTATCTATCCAAATATTGACATCTTGTTTTATGAAATTTTTAAAACTTTCATTTCCTTCAAGATAAATCATACCAGATGGGACCATACCAATAAAATTAGAATTCTCTTTTGATTTTTCAATAGATGAGGATGGGTAATGATAATAATTAATGAATTGACCATGATTGGTTAATGTTACAGTAGCTAAATAATACACTAAAGCTAGAATAACGAATCCTATTAAAATTTTAATTAATTTATTCATTTTCATTTATCGGTTTGTTGGTTTCAATTTTTTATCTACATCTTTTCCTTTATTGCTTCTTTCAATTTCAGCTTGTTTTGTAGTAGGAAAATAATTCTTAGACCTTACATTATAACTCCTACCTCTTCTAGAAATTGTTCTTGAACTATATTCACCATTTTTTAATCCTCCTGCATCTAAACCTTTTTGGCAAGTATGTGTACAATTACTATTAAGCGTGCTGAAAGGCTTTTGTACTTCTTCACTTGAAGCGCTTATAATAGCTTTATCTTGCTCTGCTGTCGTTTCTATTTCAAAACCTTCTGTAAATCTTTGGCGAATATTACCATCACTATCTCTTTCGGAATTTTTAAACCCTTCTCCATCATCGTAATCTTCTTTAAATGTATTATATTCAGAGTTAGCAAAATCTTCAACTGTATCAAAAGTTTTAATAGTAAACTGGTCATTTACCAACTCTCCTTCTGAATTGGTATAACTTCCATCTTTATCTTTTGAAATAAATACCCATCCATTTTTATCATCTCCCACCAAAATAGCTTGATGTCCAGAAGTATGATTTTTTCTCGGTTCTTTTCCATAAGATAAGATTATTATATCTTCTGGTTTCATACCATCTGGGTCAGTAAATCTTAATGGATTATTAAATGCATAGTTATAAGGACTATGTCTTCTCATCTCTTCAGTTTTTGGATCTAAATTCATCCATCTTCCTAGTGATGCATCGTAATTTCTAGCTCCGAAATCATACCATTCTAAACCTAACTCTTCGTTTAATTCCTTTCCATTATATCCAAATTTCTGAGCAACACTATTTCCTAATGAGTTCGTGATATTATTATACCCTTTATGTTTGAGACCAAAGGGATAGTAGTTTTTCTCCTCAATGATTTCTGTACTTGGTGTAATAATTCCATCATTGTTTGCATCTGTATAGGAGAGTCTAACATTACCTAAGTGGTCTCTATTTATGCGATTTTTTTTA
>NZ_CAZEFZ010000052.1:0-2561 GCF_964511145.1 Tenacibaculum amylolyticum | reverse complement strand
GGTCATACGATTATAGCTAGAGATGCAAATGGATGTTTATCAGTAGCGTCAGCTACGATAAATGTTATTGCACCAGCTACAGTTGTGTTTACAGCGACACCAACAAATTGTTATGATGGTACAAATGGTCAAATTGTGGTAAATGTTACTGCAGGAAATGGAGATTATCAATATATTTTAAATGGTGGAGCTCCTCAAGTACCAGGTGCCTCTAGTTTTACATTTACTGGTTTAGGGGCAGGCACTTATACTATAGATGTAATTGATGGAAGTGGGTGTTCGGCAGCTCAATTAACAAGAACGATTAACGAAGAATTAATAGCAACTACAGATGTAACAGATGCAAGTTGTACTAATGGTGCGATTTTAGTTAATGCTAGTGGAGGGACTGGTGTCGGAACTTATGTTTTCTCAATAACAGCAGCGAATGCAGGAACACCTGCTGATGCTAGCTTTACAACTACAAACCCTATTTCACAACCAGCTGGTACTTATGATGTATATATACGTGATAATAATGGAGCTTCTGGTTATTGTGAAGTTTTATTAGAAGATGTAGTAGTTGATGCAGTACCAACGGTCTCAGTAGGAACACCAACAGCGATACAACCGACCTGTAATGGCGATACAGGAAGTATTATTGTTACAATTTCTAATGGACAATCACCACATGATTTAACATTAACGGGGCCTTCTGGTACAACAGTTAATAATTTTACAGGATCAAGTTATACATTTTCTAATTTAACTGCAGGAGATTATACTGTAACTATTATGGATGATTTAGGATGTAGTAATTCTAGTGGAACAATTACCTTAACAGATCCACCATTATTAACAGCAACTATAAGTCCTATTTTACCTCCTTGTGGAACGCCTTTTGTAGGTAATGAATCATTATTTGGTTTTGAATTTACAGGTTTACCAACGGTAGCACCATATACACTTGAATTTAGTAGTGATAATGGAGCTACATGGCAAACATCACCAACTTTTACAGGAATTAATCAAGGTACGATTGTGAACCCTGTAATTCGTATAGTTGATGGGGCTACTGTACGTTGTTTAACAACATTTGCACCTTACACAATTCCGTTTAATGTAGAAGGGTTAATTGTAGATCCAGTTGCTAATCCAGGTACATGTGTTGGAGGTTTTAGTGTTACTGTAGAAGCGATAAACGGAGCACCTCCTTTTGAGTTTGCTATAGATGACCCTACAGTATGGTTCGCTGCGGATGCACCAGATCCAAGAACAAGGACCTTTACAGGATTAACACCAGGAAGAACTTATACTTTTTATGTAAGAGATTCATCTGGTTGTATAGAGCAAAATAATGAAGACGTATATGATACATTTAGTCCAAGTGTAGAGATTACTGGAACAAAAAATAGTGATGATTGTGCTGGAGGACCACCAGATACTGGACAAATTACGTTCTCTATTACAGATAATACTTCAGGAGATTTATCAGATCCATTTGAATGGACTTTATATAGACGTGATGCTTCTAATACAGGTGTAGCTGTGGCAGGATATACAGGAATTACACAAGCAGGGTTTGCAGATATTGTAGTAACAGGTTTATCAGCAGGTCGCTATTATATTGAAACAACCTCTCCACCTACAGTGTGTTTATTTGCAAGTACAGATGTAGAGATATTAGAAGGAGTACCTATTTCAGGAGATTTAATAGTAGTAAATGATATTACTTGTGATACAGATGGAGTAATTCGAATTGATAATGTAGTTGGAGGTTTCCCACCTTATTCATATTCGGTTTCGAGTGTAACAAATGCATCGTCTGCAACTATTTCAGGAAATTTAGTGTCAGTTCCTTATGCTAACGTAACTGATATTACATTACCTGTAAATATAGAAGTAGAAATAAGAGATAGTAATGGAAATATTTGTACTACAACAATTGGTCCAGAAGCATTAACAGTAAGTCAACCACCTGTTTTAGAAGTAGCTGATGTTACTTCAAGCACATGTGGAGCAGATAAGAGTATTACTGTTACTACAGCTAATGGAGTACAAACAATAGGAGGTATAGCCCCTTATCAATATTCAATTGATGGAGGTACAACATATAGTGCACCGACAACCAGTACAACATTTACACAAAATGGTTTAACACCAGGTAATTATAATGTGATTATTAGAGATGCTAATGGTTGTACAAGTGCTATTGTTCCAGTTACTATTTATGAAGAATTAGATTTTAATCTGGCAGTACAACAAAATTTAAATTGTGTTCCAGGTGAAGCATTAATAAGAATTACTGTTAATTCAGGAGTAGGTTTAGGTGCTTCAGGTAACTTTACATATACAATTTCAGGAACACCAACAAATCCTCCAACTACTACAGGAAGTGTTACAGGAACTAATACATTTACAGATCATACTGTAACTGCTAGTGGAACATATGATGTAACAGTTACAGATGTTACTTCTGGATGTATAGTAACAAGACAAGTAGTTATAGCACCTGCTATCACACCAGACTTTACAGCAGTTGCTATAGATAATAGTAATTGTGATGGTAGTAATGGAGGAGT
>NZ_CAZEFZ010000051.1:0-5207 GCF_964511145.1 Tenacibaculum amylolyticum | reverse complement strand
TAGCATGCCTTTAGGGTATGTAGCCAATAATAATGACCAATGTCCTGAAACAGATGGAAAAGGCTCAGCAACAGGATGTATATTAGGAGGACTTAGTGATGAGAATTTTGTATACTCTATAACTCCACAAATAGCAACCGATAGTACATCTACTTTAACTCAAACAGCAGATGCTATACGAAATGTTATTTATTACGATGGCTTAGGAAGAGCAAAACAGAGTATTGCGATACAACAGTCACCAAGTGAAAAGGATGTAGTTTCATATATGGAATACGATGCGTATGGCAGACAGGCAAAAGAGTATTTACCATATGCATCTATAAATACAAATGGAGCGATAAATACAAACCCAAAATCCGCAATTGTAAACTATTATAAGACTAACTATACAGATGATTTTATAGAAATTACAAATGATAATGAAATCAATGCTTATTCAGAGAAATTATTGGAAGCTTCACCACTGAATAGAGTATTACAACAAGCAGCACCGGGGAAAGATTGGAAATTAGGAAATGGACATGAAATTAAATTTGAGCATATCTCTAATGGTGTAGATGAAGTACGATTATTCGGAGTTACTACTACGGAAGCAAATGGGGTATATCAACCAACATTAACAGGAGGTAATGGCTTCTATCTTCAAGGTGAATTATACAAAACAATTAACAAAGACGAAAATTGGACGGCAACAGACGGTAAAGATCATACTACAGAAGAATTTAAGAATAAACAAGGTCAAGTAGTTTTAAAGCGTACTTATAATGAAAATGAACCGCATGATACCTACTATGTATATGATGACTTTGGGAATTTAACCTATGTATTACCTCCAAAAGTAACCACTATAGATGGAGTATCAGATACTGAACTTTCTGAATTATGTTATCAATACAAGTATGATTATAGAAACCGATTAGTAGAAAAGAAAATTGCAGGAAAAGCATGGGAATACGTAGTATATGATAACTTAGATCGTCATGTATTAACACAAGATGCGAATTTAAGAGCCCAAAATAAGTGGCTATTTACCAAATATGATAAATTAGGAAGAACTATCTATACAGGTCTGTATACACATACAACGGAGATAGATCAGCCTGCAATGCAAGCATTATTCAATAGTAATAATGATTCAGTCACTGCATACTATGAAACAAAAACAACAAGTGAAGGAAGCTTGAATGATTATACGAATACAAACTTCCCGAGTGCAAATGTAGAAGTATTAACAGTGAATTATTATGATACCTATACCTTTGATAAAGCAGGTGCAACTACTACAGTAAATGCTTATGGAATAGATGCAACTAATCGTATAGAAGGATTAGTAACAGGAACAAAAATAAAGGTATTAGATACCAATGATTGGATTACTACAGTTACTTTTTATGATGAAAAAGCACGTCCTATTTATGTGTATACTCATAATGCATTTTTAGGAACGACAGATAGGGTAGCTTCTAGGTTAGATTTTGTAGGAAGGGTTGAAGAAACAACCACCACGCATCAAAAGACAGGTAAAGCAGATATTGTTATTATAGATACTTTTCAATACGATCATACAGGTCGTTTATTAAGTCAACAACAAAAAATTAATGAACAACCAGTTGAAACAATTGTAAGCAATAGTTATGATGCCTTAGGGCAATTATCTTCTAAGAAAGTTGGAGGAGATTTACAAACAGTGAATTATGCATATAATATTCGAGGATGGCTTAAAAAAATTAATGAGGATGCAAATAATGACAATGATTTGTTTAACTTTGAGATAACCTATAACAACCCAAGTTCAGGAGTGGCATTATATAACGGAAACATAGCACAAACCAGTTGGCAAACTGCAAATTTAGATAATTCTAAAAAGACCTATAGTTATGCTTACGATCCATTAAATCGAATTACAGCTGCTACAGGAAAGACCATTTCAAATTATGATCTTTCTGGAATTATGTATGATAAAAATGGAAATGTATTAAGTATTAAAAGGAATGGACATTTAAATACAGAGGCTACCAGTTTTGGAGTTATGGATGATTTAGTATATAGCTACGATAATGGAAATAAACTAATTAAAGTTGTAGATAATGGAAATGATGGGTATGGTTTTAAAGATAGTACAAGTAATACTAATGATGATTATTCATACGATTTAAATGGGAATATGATATCCGATGCCAATAAAGGTATCTCAAATATTAGTTATAATCATTTAAATTTACCAACTAACATAGTTATAGGAGGGAAAACTATTGTATATACCTATGATGCAGTGGGAATGAAATTGAGAAAAATAATAGAAAATATCACTACAGATTATGCGAATGGTTACGTATATGAAAATGATGAATTACAGTTCTTTAACCATACAGAAGGGTATGTAAAACCCGAACACACAGGTTTTAGTTATATTTATCAACATAAAGATCACCTTGATAATGTTAGATTAAGCTATACAGATACTAATAAAGATGGTATAGTTACACAATCTGAAATTATACAAGAAAAACATTATTATCCTTTTGGAATGATACAGAAAGGATACAATAATAATGTATCTAGTAATGGTAATTCTTTAGCTCAGAATTTCAGCTATAATGGAAAAGAGTTAAATGAAGAACTCGGGTTAAATTGGTTAGATTTTGGTGCAAGAAATTATGACGCTAGTTTAGGAAGATGGATGAATGTTGATAGTAAAGCAGATGCTATAGGTCAAATTCAAAGTACCCCTTATGCTTATGCATTAAACAAACCAATAAACCTTACTGACCCTGATGGTGATTGTCCTCCAGGTATTAATTGTGAAAATGTTTTACCAGAAATGGAAAGAATGAGAGTTAATAGAGCGAGTAATTTAGGGGCAGGTTATACAAGAAATAATGGAACTAAATGGCATGCAGGTCATGATTTATATGCAGAAGCAGGTACAAGTGTAAGGTCATCTATGGCTGGTACAGTTCATAAGGTAGGTACAAGTAGTTCTTATGGAAATTATGTGACAGTTAAAACAACTCATACAGATCATGTTCCTACAGGAGAATTTACAACTAGAAGTGATGGTACAATTATACCAGAAACAAAAAAAGTAACAAGAACATACTATACTTTCTATGCGCATTTAGAGTCTACAAACGTTGAAGAAGGTGCAAGCGTTACTGCTGGACAACAAGTAGGTACTGTGGGAACTACAGGAAATGCAAGTGGTTTAACTGGAAATAATGTACATCTACATTTTGAAATAGGTACAGAATTAAGGAGTACAAATAGTCCTTTTTTAAAGAAGTCAAAGCTTTTAGATGCTAATATAGCTTATAAAGATGTATTTTTTAAATCTGAAGATGAGGATGGCAACCAAAGTGTAAAAGGTACTGTTAGAATATCCAAAGATAAAGATGGTAATATAATTTTTACTTTCCAAAATTTTAAGAATACAACTGAAAATGGGAAAAACCAAACAAGATTAATTTCTAATCAAAGAAAAAACGAATTATTAAATGGGACAGGTTTTGAATAAAATGATAATTGTTCTTTTAGTTATTGTTAGCTGCAATGCAAAAAAGAAAGAAGGTAAAAGTGTAGGTTTAGTTAAAGTAGATACAGTCATTACTACAGCAATAAAATCTCCTACACTTAAGAAAGTTAATGTAGGAAACTCATTATTAAGCGATGTAGAAAAAGCGATAAATTTTCTCAAGAAAAAAAATGTAATTGATAAAAAATATAATTTTAGTGAAGCATTAGATTATAAAATATTTAATAATAAGGATTATGATATTAATTTATTGAAGTTAAATTATGAAAAAGAATTAGGAGCTAATTTTTTAGAGGATCCAGTAGTTAATATTCTTTATGTAAAAAATGAAAGTAAACTTTTAGGATACCATGTATTTTACTCGATAGAAGAAGAAGATTTTAATTTTTCATTTAAAAAATCTAAAATTTATTTTTTTGAATATTATGACTCTTCTACAGGTTGGAAAAACTCTATCTATTATGATAATGGTTTTCACCAAACACATAAGTATGATGAAACTGATAAATTAGATATTAACTCGATCAATCTAAATGATAGGAGTTACAAGCTTATTGGAAATGATAAGGTTTTTAAGTTTAAAAAACTTCAATCCATGGAGAAATAAAATTAATAAAAGTAGTTAGTATTAATTATACATATTAGAACCATATTACAAATGTAGTATGGTTCTTTGTTTTCTATGAAGAAAAATCAAACCTAATATCTACTGTTTTTTTAAGCAAAACGATTTAAACAATTTAAGAAAACAATCTGAAAAAACATTTAAAGAAAGAGAAGATAGGAAGGCTAGAAAGCGTTTTTTCAATTTACTTATTAGTCAAGATGAAAAACAACACAAAAAAAGAAGAAATTAAATAATAAAAACAAAATGAGAATTATAATATTATTAATACTTATTAATACATCTTGTATTAATTCACAGAAAAAGAAATCATTTGTTAAAGATGATAAAGATCAAGAAGTAATTATTAATAAACAAGAAATCGTAAATAATAAGACTAATAAAAATTTAGAAAACAGCAAAAAAGAACCTAAGAATATTGTTAATCCCGATTGTGAAATAGATGTAAATTATATTACAGATGTTAGTTATTTAAAAAATAAATTAGATGATTTAAATAATGAACAGTCTAATTGTTTAGAAACTTTTTTTTCATATAGTAAAGATATTTTCAACAAAAAAGAAATAAAGTTTCAAGAAAAATATCTTGATGCTGTTGGATATATTTATGATAATTCAAATAGTTTCTCTTCAACCCTAATTGAAGACTCTTTTTTTAAAAATATTTTTTATCATAATATTAATGTCGTTTCAAGTTACTTATTTAAAAATAAGAAAAGTTCCTTAAATAAAGCTCTGAAAACAGGCATATCTTATGAATATTCAATATTTGAGAGAGAGGAAAGAGAATTAAAATATAAAGCACTTCATGATAAAGTTTTTAACGATGTTATTAATACAAGTCATAAAGTCTTTATTATTAATTTATTAAATGATATTGATAAAGAGTTATATGATTAAAAGTCGTACTAATTCATTTTCGTAGTATTATGATAGATGCGGTTAGACAATCCTTCCCCTTTTTAAATGAGGCTTTGTGAAAATGTCTTGTCCTGAAATAAGTTTACAGTTTTAACTGTAGATTTTATGGAAAAACGCAAAGAAGTT
>NZ_CAZEFZ010000050.1:0-1032 GCF_964511145.1 Tenacibaculum amylolyticum | reverse complement strand
AATCCACAATGGTGGAATGGTTATGCAAATGTTAGTTTAACATTCTTTAATGACGAACCAGTTCCAGTTGGAACATACTATTATGTGATACAATTAAACGATGGTACAGGTAGAGAATATGTAGGTTGGGTTTATTTAAATAGATAATAAAAAAGAAATGAAAAGATTTATATTTATAATAGCAGTAATGTTTAGTGTCCTTTCTGTAAAAGGGCAACAAGACCCACAGTATACACAATACATGTACAATATGAATATTGTGAATCCAGGATATGCAGGAGCTCAAGATGGTTTAGTATTGAGTTTTTTAGCCAGATCTCAATGGGTTGGTATTAAAGATGCTCCGAGAACGCTTACGTTTAATGCGCAAGCGCCTATAGGTAGTAATTTAGGATTAGGTCTTTCGGTCTTAGCAGATCGAATAGGGCCTTTATCAGAGGAGAATGTGTATGCAGATATTTCTTATAGTTTAGATGTTAGTGAGCAAGCTAAATTAGCTTTTGGATTAAAAGCAGGAGCCACATTTTTATCTGCACCATTAGCATTTTTAACTACAGTTAATTCAGGAGATATTGCATTTCAGAATAATTTGAATGAAGTGAAGCCTAATTTTGGAGCGGGAGTTTACTATTATACAGATAAGTATTATTTAGGATTATCTGTTCCCAATGTGTTAAAAACAGTTCATTTTGAAAGAAACAACGGAGTTATTTCAAAAGCATTGGATGAGATGCACTACTTTTTTACAGGAGGTTATGTTTTTGAATTTGATAATGATATCAAGTTTAAACCGTCATTCTTAGTAAAAGCTGCAGTAGGAGCTCCTATTTCAGTAGACTATAATGCAAATATTTTATTTAATAATAATTTGGAATTTGGATTATCGTATCGTTTTGATGATTCATTTTCAGCAATGTTAGGATTAAATGTTACAGACCAGTTAAGAATAGGATATGCTTACGATCATACTTTTACAAACCTAGGAAACTTTAATTCTGGAAGTCATGAAATATTAATGACATTCAGTTTTAG
>NZ_CAZEFZ010000049.1:2500-5373 GCF_964511145.1 Tenacibaculum amylolyticum | reverse complement strand
AAAAAAACTTCAAAAAAGTTTTGGTCAATTTAAAAAGAGTTTATAAATTTGCATCCGCTTTCAGAAATGAAACAAACGATCACAGAGATTTTGGAATGATAATAAAACATCAACTAGTTCGATTCTAGTGTTTCTACAAGAAAAGGTTAATTAAGATTTTGGTTGAGAAAGACTAAATATTACGATTAACGAAGTTCATTGAAAATATTGAAATTGACAGCGTAATTAGAGTAGAATAACTATAGCTTGAAATCAAGTTAAATTCTTTTGAAACTTATTCATTTAAAACATTAAAGATTTTACAATGAAGAGTTTGATCCTGGCTCAGGATGAACGCTAGCGGCAGGCTTAACACATGCAAGTCGAGGGGTAACAGGTTGTGCTTGCACAATGCTGACGACCGGCGAACGGGTGCGTAACGCGTATAGAATCTGCCTTGTACAGGAGGATAGCCTTTAGAAATGAAGATTAATACTCCATAATGCTGGGATGTGGCATCACGTTCTAGTTAAAGATTTATTGGTACAAGATGACTATGCGTCCTATTAGCTAGATGGTAAGGTAACGGCTTACCATGGCTACGATAGGTAGGGGGTCTGAGAGGATTATCCCCCACACTGGTACTGAGACACGGACCAGACTCCTACGGGAGGCAGCAGTGAGGAATATTGGTCAATGGAGGCAACTCTGAACCAGCCATGCCGCGTGCAGGAAGACTGCCCTATGGGTTGTAAACTGCTTTTATATGGGAAGAAACAGTCGTACGTGTACGGCCTTGACGGTACCATAAGAATAAGCACCGGCTAACTCCGTGCCAGCAGCCGCGGTAATACGGAGGGTGCAAGCGTTATCCGGAATCATTGGGTTTAAAGGGTCCGCAGGCGGTCAATTAAGTCAGAGGTGAAATCCTGCAGCTTAACTGTAGAACTGCCTTTGATACTGGTTGACTTGAGTTATACGGAAGTAGGTAGAATAAGTAGTGTAGCGGTGAAATGCATAGATATTACTTAGAATACCGATTGCGAAGGCAGCCTACTACGTATATACTGACGCTCATGGACGAAAGCGTGGGGAGCGAACAGGATTAGATACCCTGGTAGTCCACGCCGTAAACGATGGACACTAGTTGTTGGATGTAAGTTCAGTGACTAAGCGAAAGTAATAAGTGTCCCACCTGGGGAGTACGGTCGCAAGATTGAAACTCAAAGGAATTGACGGGGGCCCGCACAAGCGGTGGAGCATGTGGTTTAATTCGATGATACGCGAGGAACCTTACCAGGGCTTAAATGTAGAGTGACAGGCTGAGAGATCGGTTTTTCTTCGGACACTTTACAAGGTGCTGCATGGTTGTCGTCAGCTCGTGCCGTGAGGTGTCAGGTTAAGTCCTATAACGAGCGCAACCCTTATCGTTAGTTGCCAGCAAGTAAAGTTGGGGACTCTAGCGAGACTGCCGGTGCAAACCGTGAGGAAGGTGGGGATGACGTCAAATCATCACGGCCCTTACGTCCTGGGCTACACACGTGCTACAATGGTATGGACAATGAGCAGCCACTATGCGAATAGGAGCGAATCTATAAACCATATCACAGTTCGGATCGGAGTCTGCAACTCGACTCCGTGAAGCTGGAATCGCTAGTAATCGGATATCAGCCATGATCCGGTGAATACGTTCCCGGGCCTTGTACACACCGCCCGTCAAGCCATGGAAGCTGGGGGTGCCTGAAGTCGGTGACCGCAAGGAGCTGCCTAGGGTAAAACTGGTAACTAGGGCTAAGTCGTAACAAGGTAGCCGTACCGGAAGGTGCGGCTGGAACACCTCCTTTCTAGAGAAAGATGGTTAGTTACAAAAGTGGTTATTTTACTCTGCTGTTAATTTTAAATACAAAGACTAAGATCTTAAAATAGTCTCGTAGCTCAGCTGGTTAGAGCGCTACACTGATAATGTAGAGGTCGGCAGTTCGAGTCTGCCCGAGACTACTATTTTTTTAAGGTTTAAGTTACAGGAAATTCTAGAAGTTGAAAAATGTAGTTTATATAGTTTAAAACTACTATATACTAACTACTCAATGCTAACTACTAGTATATGGGGGATTAGCTCAGCTGGCTAGAGCGCTTGCCTTGCACGCAAGAGGTCATCGGTTCGACTCCGATATTCTCCACAACGGCATAAGTTGTTCACGAAGTTTAAATACTTGTCAGTGGCGACTCGCCACAACGTTCATTGACATATTGGTAAAAATGATATCGTAAAGAATCAAGATAGAGAGTTAGAGTAAAACTCTAACAACATATTTTTATAAAGAATTATAAAGAGCTCGTTTTGACGCAAGTCAAAGCAAAAAGTACAATAAGCTAAATAAGGGCGTATGGCGGATGCCTAGGCTTTCAGAGGCGAAGAAGGACGTGATAAGCTGCGATAAGTTACGGGGAGTGGCACATGCATTATGATCCGTAAATTTCCGAATGGGGCAACCCACTATACTGAAGGTATAGTACCGAGAGGAGCAAACCTGGTGAACTGAAACATCTAAGTAACCAGAGGAAGAGAAAACAATAGTGATTCCGTTAGTAGTGGCGAGCGAACGCGGATTAGCCCAAACCAATATTGTTACGGCAATATTGGGGTTGTAGGGCTGCGACATTAGAATCTAAGTGAACTAGAATCGTTTGGAAAGACGAACCGTAGAGAGTGATAGTCTCGTATAGGTAAGCGAAGAGGATATAGCAGTACCCTGAGTAGTGCGGGACACGTGTAATCCTGTATGAATCTGCCGGGACCATCCGGTAAGGCTAAATACTCCTGAAAGACCGATAGTGAACTAGTACCGTGAGGGAAAGGTGAAAAGAACCCTAAGTAAGGGAGTGAAATAGAA
>NZ_CAZEFZ010000048.1:0-1263 GCF_964511145.1 Tenacibaculum amylolyticum | reverse complement strand
AGCAGTACAAGTATAAAAGCTATGAATTTAACAACCACACATTTTTTACTTGCAGCAGAAGAGGAAGAAAAACTAATGCAAGAAAGCAGCGCAACAATGCCTTATGATGCTTCGTTAGGAGGTTTTTTTCAAGATACGACCTTGATGGGGCTTTTAAACACCATCGGGGGAACATGGGCGCAGATCGAGCAGGCACGTAACGGGCAGCCTGTATATGTAAAGAACGCACAAGGGAGTACAGAAGATATTGCACCAACCTTGCGTAATAATTTTGAAGCACAAGCAAGTCAACTACAGATGTCTGTAGAGAATTTAGCGCAAACCATGCGGCTACAAATTCAACAACAAATACAGCAGAACCAAAACCCACCGCCTAAAAAGGATAACACCTTGTTATATGTAGGAATTGGTGCGGGTGTATTAGGATTTTTAGGAATCATTTATGTAATCACAAAAAAATAACAGTTATGAAATTAAACAAGATTATTGAAACAGGGGAAACTTTAGCAAGTATGACCGCAGGGGCTATGTTATCCCGTTTAGCCGTGGAGCATCTACCGCTAAAAAACACCAAATTAAAAAGAGGTGCATTAATTGCCGTAGGAGTTTTAGGAGCTGCCGCCTTAGACCGAAAAACTACAGGACGTAAGATAGGGCAAGAAATCGCAATCGCAACGGCAGTAACGCAAACAGGGCATTTATTAAAAGAGCTTTTAGACGAGCGTTTGAAAGATTCTAAAATGCACGCCGCTCTAGGTAGTCCGATGTATAACTATGACATGGAGTTACTAGATAGTAGTAGTTTTTTATCAAGCTATACCCCGAACTATGATTTTATTTCGGAAGATATACCGCACGAGAACATACAAGAATTTGCAGCATAAGAGAAAAGAAAAATTATAAAAAAGAAAAACAAAAATTAACAAAAAAAGCGATATGAATTTTTTAAGAAACGAGGAAAAGTACCTACGAGTAACAGAGTATTTAAAAGAAAAAAATGCAATGCGTAAACCCAACGAAAAGTGGAACATTGCAGCAATGAAACCGATGCCTTCCTTTTTATATGCTAATAAAAAAATTGATGTAGGAGGAACAGTACCTTTATTAACAGGGTCTTCGGTAGACAAAACAGGAGTAACAAATTTTGATGGCAATTCACTTGTAAAAGGACGCGTATTTGTAGCGGACGGTATTACTTTAAAATGGGCGACAGCAGCACCGAATACCGATGTACAAAATGTAGCTTTTAGTGCTAAAGATCAC
>NZ_CAZEFZ010000047.1:0-6379 GCF_964511145.1 Tenacibaculum amylolyticum | reverse complement strand
CCGATGGTACTGCCACTGGTGGGAGAGTAGGTCGTCGCCTTTCTTTTAAACAAAACCATATACTAACTTTAGTATATGGTTTTTTTGTTTTATAATACTTGATAAAACTAAAGTACCTTCAGAACACTCTTACTAAAAGAGAATCATCAAAAACTTCAAATACCTCCTTTAAAACTTATTTAAGAAAAGAAATATTAAGTTTTATAATCTATATTGACTGAACTTATAAAAGCGCTTAAATCGTTTAATTCAGCTACGAAAATGTTATTCAATATAGATTCATTTGAAAAGGTAATCTATGTTGACAAATCAAAATACTTTTAGATGAAGTTTATGCAAATAAGTGGTACCATACTTTAAGTAAAGGCAATAAAAAAGCCTAGTAATATTTACCAGGCTTTTTAGTTTTTATCTTCTACTTCTTTTCTTTTTTTGCTTTCTTCTTTTAATTATTTGACTTCTCTTGCCTAATTTTGAATTTGGAGTTGCTCTATAATAATAGAAATTATCATCTTCTCTTACTTGGCGATAGTATTTTCTAAAATTATTTCTATAGAAAAATGCATCATCATAATCATAAATATCACCTATGTTTATGTCCACATCAACTCCACAAGAATTGTTATTTCCATATAAACCATCATTATAATAATATCCTGAGTTTTTTACACGGCCTCTGAATAATGGATTTCCCCATCTATCATAAGTAATTCTTAAATTACCAACTCTAGTCAATTGTCCGAATCTATAGTTCATATATACATTACCGATTCTTCTAACACTTCCAGAAAAATCATAGTTAATAAATACGTTTCCTACTCTTCTTACACGTCCTCTATGATCTCTTTTAATTCTTATTCCATATCCGTATCTGCCATTTCGATGTGTGTTAAAATCAAATTCTCCATTTAAAAAAATATGAAATTTAACTCCTCGTTCTACAAAGGTAACAGCGTCATCAAAACGATTGTTAACCCCAATTGTATTTGTCGAATTTTTAAAGTCATAGGCTTGTATAGTTGCCAAAGACATTATTGCTATAATTAAAAGTAAATGTTTTTTCATAATTACTAACGTTTAGGGTTATGCTTACTCTTTATGCTTTTCAGCGACCGCATTTGTTTGAATAATTCCAAATAGCATGCCAAAAATATTTTTTCAATTTAATTAAGCTTCTTTTGTAATGCTATGAACGTTTGAAACGACTAGTAATTCGAAGTATTGATAATAAATATTAATTGTTATTGATTTTCTTTTTTGTTTAAAAAATAATTATGATTTTTGATAAATGGTAGATGCAATAGAAAAAAACTTAGAAAGAGGAATTAAGTTATTAAACTCTATTTCAGATGAGGAATATAGCGATTGCACTGTTCCTCCATACTACTCAAGTATTGGTAATAATATGAGACATATTTTAGATGTATTTTCTTGTATTTTTAAAGGAGTAGATAATGGAATTATAGATTTTTCCGATAGAGAGAGAAATGAACTAGCTCAACAAAAAACTCAAGCTGGAATAGCTTATTTTAATGCTATTTTAGAAGGACTTCAAAAAATTAAAAACCACGACTTTGATACTATAGTAGCTGTAACTGATGATTTAGGGACTGGAAAAGTAACTGCTAATTATACTTTAGGAAGCGCTTTAATACAAGCGCATAGTCATACTATTCATCATTATGCAAGTATCGGGTTTATAATAAATCAATTAGGAATTGAGTTACCTGATGCAGATTTTGGATATAATCCAACAACGCCAAGAAAAGAAATTAAAGAGGTTATAAAATAGCCTCTTTTTTATTGACTTCAATTTTAGATATAAAATCCTACAATTTGATTGTTGTACTTTTAGTAATATAAAATTAAATGCGCTTAGATGTTGGAAAATTTAGATGAGAGCATTTCTTAAAAAAGAATCGAATTCAGTAATTTTATTTTAGAATAAAAAAGGGACTAAAAGTCCCTTGTATAATATACTTCTGTACTGAAAGTACAGAGAGTGTTTTAGTTTTATTATCTATTTATATACACCCAACCTTTAAGAGTGCGATCTAATGAATCGTTACCGAATGATAATACATAGAAATAAGTTCCTACAGGTAATCCATCACTTTTATCTACTGTAAATGGGCCTTGAGAAATACCTTCCCAATCATTTTTATAATTATCTACTTCTAATACAGTATTACCCCATCTATTGAAAATACTCAGCTTATTATTTTTATATAGTTCTAATCCTTCAAAAACAAGAGTATCATTCACATTATCACCATTAGGAGAGATTAAAAAGTTATCATCAGCTAAATCACCACCTTGTAGGATAGAACCAATAGTAATTACTTCATATTCATCTGGAATAAAAGTTTCTGAAGTTAATTGTCCACTAATTAAATCACCAGTAATATTTATACCTCCAAGATTTACCCATTGATTTTCAGATTTACTCCATCCTACAACAGTTAATAAATTAGTGTTTGAAGCTATTTGATCAATATTACTATCTTGATCCCATGTTAAAGTAACAACAGTTTCTGTAGTTCCATCTAAATCCCAGAATTCATAATTACTAACGTTACCTACTAAAATCTGTTTTTCAGTTGTATCAAAGCTGCTTAAAAAAGTTGTTGGTGTATTTGGATCTTCAGAGAAATACGCTCCTCTAAAATAGTTATTTTGACTATGAGGTGGAATAATCATTGGTCTAAGTTTATCATTATTACCAATAGGGAAACTAAATTCTTTATCACCAAATACTGATGCATAACCATCAGTATGTCTATCATTATCTTCTCCTACATATAGATTGAAGTTTATGAAATCTAGAGAAATATTTACATTATCTCTTGGAGTAATTACTTTTCCATTAATGAAATCTAAATTATTTCTGATTCCTAAAGAGTTCTCTAATTGTAAATCATTTATAGCGTCGATTTCAACATTATAGAAGATAGGTCTATTAGTACCAGATACAATTCTTGTTGCACTGTCACTATAAAAGCCTACGAAACCACTTTCATTTTCAAAATCTCCATCGTTTATAACATCTGTGTGGAAACCAATCTCTGAATCTGAATGCATTTCAATATTTCCAAAATTATGAAAGGCTGTTTGTGAATTTATGATATATGGCACAAGAATAAATGCCATTAAAAATGGATAAAATTTCATCTCTCCCGTATTTTAGACCCCCTAGGGTTTATTATTGATAACTTACATTTAGCTCTTTATTTAGTATTCTATGTTTAATTAGGGTTAAACTTGCTTAAGAATAGTTTATAAATAAAGAACTTTTTAATCTTTTAATTAGATACTCAAATGTACTTAAAATTTCCCCGTTAAATTTTAAAGTTTCGTTGAAAAGCTATTTTCTTAAGATTAATGTACAATTTATTTTAAATATTTGTCTTTTTTGTATTACTTGTACGCTGTGAATATTACAACAACACCTTCACTGGTAGCATTACCACTTCGAGCTACATTGATTGTAAATCCATCAGAATTGAATGATGTTAATGAGGCGTTAATGATTCCTAAATTATCACCATTTTGATTTCCATATCTCAGTCCTATACAATTTGAACTACTAGCATATCTTGAAATATCATTAATTGAGTTACCACTACCACCAACGTAAATTACTTGTTGTGTAATGGGACCTCCATTATCCCTCGCAAATCCATTCATGGTACCGTAAGAGTTATTGATACCAGTATTGTTATTTCCTACGCCGTTATCACTATTTAAATTAAGACTTTCGACATTTGCATGTGCAACAAAAGTTATTTGACTAGGTTCAAAAGGTACTCCTGTGATATTTTGATTACCTGAACTGGAAATAATAAAAGCACCTACATATACATTTCCATCTGTTAAAATTTCTCTCCATCCACCAGATGTATATTCTACAAGTCGATCCCTATCTGTATCAAAAGCAATGCTTCCTAATTGAGGAGCAGGGGAGGTGATAGCATTTAATTCTGCAGTGGTTGCTCTAGGTGCACTTAATAATGAACTGGCATCAATTTGCGCTGAAACATTTATTGTACTTATTAATAATAATATGTAAAAGTAAGTTTTCATAAGCCCTTTAATTAGTCTAATTTTCTTATAGTCATTCCAGTAGCATTAGCATCTATTATTACACTAGCATTAGTAGAAGTTAAATCTTTACCTCTAATCTTTATCCCGTAACTCTGAAATTGATTTAAATTTAATAAGACAGTTCTAGATACATTAGCATATCTTCTAGCATTATTACCTCCTGGAAGGGTTACTATGGCTCCAGTATTAGCAATAGGGTTATTATTTTCACAAACGACAACTTCAAAAGATGGCCTGTTAAAATTATAATTTTTAAGTATAGATACAGAAAATGAAACTTCATATAAACCAGCTTCAGTTATTTGAATCTGATCATTATTGATGTTGCTTACAGATCCGTTTGAAGCTCTAACAGAATTTAATGGAATTAGTGTACCATTCGCATTAAATCCATTAACAGCTAAGGTTGAATTACTATTATTAAATTTATCTATATAAGTTAATGTTGTACTTCCACTTCCAGTACTACTACTGTTTTCATTTGTCATTTGTTGCCAATTAGTTCCATCGCTTTGAAGAGATAAGATACTATTGGCTTGTATTGAAGTAGTGTTTGTATTAGATAAATTGCGATAACTAGAAATAGTAATACTATTACTAGTTGTATTTTTTAAAACATACTCTCGGCCTTCACATGTATTTGCATTTGGGAGTGTAATGGTATGATTACCATTAATGATTATAGAATAATGATCTTCTGTTAATGTTAAATTATTAGTAGTAGTTACTACTGATTTAGATATAGAACCTGCTACTTGAAAAGTAGAATTAGCAATATTGAATCCAGCTTGAGAATCGTTATAATCATTATCTACAGGAATTTCATTGGTGTTTAAATTAATTCCAAACCTAGTTTTAGCATCAGCTGTATTATTGCTTCCTTGAACTCTAAATAATTCTTTATGAAATTGCCCTCTTCTATAATCGTATCTTTTAAAAATAATAGGTTCGGCACCATCATCTCCAATAATAAACTCTAATCGCCCATCATTAGAAGGACCAGCAGAGCCTATTTCAAATAAATCGGTTACTCCAGCACTACCTTTTAATCGAAAACTTCCATTAGTAGTTGTAAAGAACATAGGTCTGTAAAAAGAAGCTCCTGAAGCAGCAAATTGCAATGCAGATACATTTCCATTACCATTTAAATATAATAATGCTTGATCTCCATCTGTATAATCAGGAAAACCTTGAACAAGACCCAAGGTTGCTCTTCTACCAAATTCTAAAATTGGAATATTATTAGATCGAATTTGCATTCTAACATCATCTACAGTACCTAAAAAGTTGGAGTTGGATGTTCCTAAATTTCCATCTGTAAGCCAGTTATTATTACTTGAGGACACCCAAGTTGTGCCATTAAACATAAAAATTCCACCTTGAGCAATATTATATACAATAGAACCTACATTAGCACCAGTTACCGATAACATTTCAGTGTTATCGGCAACTGTTGGAACTCCCATTACGGAGTTTGCATCTATTTGACCAAATAAAGCAAAAGAATAAATACTTGTAATTAATACAATCTTTCTTAAAAATTTCACATTAATAGGATTAAAAATCAATAATACTGAACATGAACTCTAAATCAATAGGGTCACCTGCTGTAGTACCATTATCACTGTCTTTAATAATTACTGTAAATCCATTTGCCGTTTGGTTAGTATATGTAATACCAGGATCGTCATAATTTGCATTTGAGTTACCTGGACAGTTACCACCACAATCTCTTATTGCTAATTGAATAATGTAGTTTGCATCATTCATTGCATCAGTAAATGTTATGTTATACACTCCTTCACTAGCTCTATTTATACTAGCAATATTAAATTGTTTAGCAGTAGCATGTGAAACATAAGAATTGAAAGTACCTGAATAAGTCATAGTTACTTTTGCAGCAGCCGTAATAGTTGGTCCTCCGAAATATGCTCCTCCATCAGTACCAACTTCAATTTTATTATTTGCATTTGCACTTACTACTTGGGCTGTATGATCATTACCATTTTCATCAGTATAGGTAATTTCTCCAGTAGCAGTTGGATCTGTTGCTGTTGGTGTATCATTCTGAGAAAAAGTTGTTACTGTTTCTTGAATATTAGTAACTGTACCATCAGCTGTATGTGTTGCTATTGTTCTACCTGAAAGTCCTGCAGGTTGAGCAACAACATTAACAACAGAAATATCGTTGTCATCTGGTAAAGTCACCGTTGAATCCGCTCCTGTACCATTACCAAGAGTAAGAGTATTTCCAGAAAGTGTTAAGTTCTGGTTA
>NZ_CAZEFZ010000046.1:0-1823 GCF_964511145.1 Tenacibaculum amylolyticum | reverse complement strand
ATTTTAATTGAGTTTCTGTGACTGAATTTGGATTAATTGCAGGTGTTTTAACAAAACCAAAATAAGTAGGTGCGATACCTCTGTTATGTTCATAGGTAAATCGGGTAACACCACCTGTAGGATATTTGATCTCTTCTAATAAACCTGCTTTGGAATTCTCTACATGAACACGCCTATCTGGCTTGTAAAAGCCATAGTCAAACATACGTAAAAAAGGACCGTTGTTTTCTGCGCCATTATAATATCCCCAATAGTCTTGACGGGTAGAAAAACGACTTGGTAATACTGTAGCATTATAGGTAAACTCATATGGAGGTAATGCTGTATCATCTTGTCCTTTTTCTACAATATTGTCTAAAAACATACGTTTAAATGACTTGCTAAATAAGGTTGGGTTTCCTGTTATATAAGGCAATAAATTACTTGTATCTGTACTAGTGGTATAGCGGTAGTTTAAATCAAAAGCTTTGATTTGTTTGCCATCTTTGTCTAAAATTCGAATCTTATCTAAGGCATATCCATTATAATCCTGACGCCCTGTAATTTCTCTATCAAAATGAATCGTTCCTTGGCTATACTCAATCTTGGATAAATGATTTTCTGTAGTGCTTATTCTAGAAATTTTACTACTAATTGCGTCTAAGTTCCCTACATTACCAACGCTATTGGTAACCGTACCTGTAGGATCATGCTTATCATATGACTTTTCGTAACGTACAAAACTCTCTGGTAAATACGTATAACTAATCAGCTCTCCATATGGGGTTTCAATATCCATTAATTTCCAAGAACTATAATTTCCTTCAAAAGCGCCATGTCCATCTGGAACTTGATTCCCATTATAATAAATAGAGGTACCTATAGAAGAGTTTTGAATATCTCTTCCAAATCGTAAACCATCTTTGGAAACTCCGTAATAAAAAATATTTCCATTGGCATCTTTTATTTCAAAAGAAACAATTTTTCCTAAATCTGTAGATTCTCTATTATAGTTAATCTCTACATCCGCAAAACTTTGAATTATGGGTTGTAAATCTTCATAATCTAATACAAACTTACCACTGGTTGCTCCTCCGCTAAAAGTAAATTGATCTGGATAAAAATCATAACCCGCATCTATAGCTTCTTTATTATCTACACTAGCCCTTGTGTTTAGGTCTGTAGAAAATGTTTTAAAATCTAAACGATTTCTAAAATAAGTATAAGTTCCTGCGCCATCATCTGCTTTCCCTCTGGCTTGTCTGGAAATATCACCACCATAAGTAAGCGACCAACCTTGCCCTGTTCTTGGCGCAACTTCTGATACTTTGACACCACGGCCATGATAACTTAAACTAATAGGAATTTGCAAGCCTTGCACTGCAATAGTATGAATTGGAATGGACACATTAGCCAAGCCTGTATAATATGACACTGGAACTTTTGTAAATCTAGATAAGGCTGCTGCCTCTGGCGAGGGAGGAGCAACTTCAGGTAAAAAATTACCCTGAGTAGTACCGCCTCCTGATTGGCTATAGCACATAGCACCATATAGTACCGTTAAGGTACACAACAATAATTTTCTCATGAAATGATATGTTTAGGTAAGTTAATTGTTTAAATGCATTGGAATAATTTGGTTGAATTCTTTGTATGTTAGTACCAAAGTAAAACCAAGCAATACTTCTTTTAGATGACTTTTTAAATAGCATATGTTTTTTTGTTTATCGAAATCTCGAAGGAATTCTTTTTCTTGTGCTTTTAGTCCCCAATATAGCAATGTGAGACTAGCAATATTCAATTGCTTTTTCATATCTATAGTTAATTTTAATTTTACAGTTTTA
>NZ_CAZEFZ010000045.1:0-5177 GCF_964511145.1 Tenacibaculum amylolyticum | reverse complement strand
CAGCTATGAATACATTAGAAAAATGGTATGAATTACAGGAAAATAGGAAAGCGCAAGAAAACGCAACAAAACGCAAAATGACAAGGCAAAATCTTTTTTAAAATTTTAAACTAATGAAATACAGATTTTTAAATTCATAATTAATGCGATTTAATATAGTATTATAGCTCCATTAGAATAAAAAACGCAAGAAATGGCAAAAGAAGAAGCACCTTAGTATATAGTAGGGTTGATTAAGGGTCACTAACTATTATAAGATGCTTTATAAAAGCGGATAAGCTTTCGGTGTAAAACTAGTGAAAAAGCTAGTAAACTAGGGGTAATTATAGTTAAAAAAGACTTTTAAAATCAGTAACCAATTATAGATAAAGGATAAACATGATAACCAACTATAAAGAAGCGAAAACAATAAACGCAGGAAAATGCAAAGAACCGCAAAACTTTCTTTAATCCTGAAATAGGTTTACACCAAGTGTTGCTATATATAGGACTATTATTAATTAAAAAGAAACTATTTGAATTTTATTATTTTATCATAGTTTCAAATAGAGAATGCCATGTAGAATTAAGTCTATTTTATAAAAATACAAACCACGCTATTCTAAAAATAACGTGGCTTATATAGTTATTATTAATACGGATTACACTTCGCTAAACCCGCGCTAAATTTAATTACTTTTTACTACTTCATAGTTAATCTTCAAATCAGGTACTGGTAGTTTAATTTTCAAAGAGTCTTTACTAACAGATATAATATCAAAATATTGAAATTGAACTTTTTCATTTCTTATAAAAACAAGATTTGAGAATGGACTCTCTTGAAGGTCTTTTATAATAACATCCTTTGAATTTAACTCTCTTATAAGCTTGTAATCTTTCGTAATTTCAATATTTCTATAATCTAAAAAATTAACAATAGAATCTTCTGGTATAATATACTTAAACCTATTACGATTCTTTGATTCATAATAAAAAAAAGTGCTAAAATTCATGAACTTATAATTCTTAGTAGCTTTCCATTTACCTATTATATTTTTATTGATAGGTTTTGTTTTTACTCTATTAAATGTGATGATATTACCTTTATTCCCATTGATATAATCAATGTTGAATAAGGTAACTTGTGTACTATCTATTTTTATAGGTATAATAAAGGAGTCAAATTCATAAACATTAAAAGTATTAAAAAAATCTCCTTTATACTTTAAATGAATAGACTCTAGTTCATTAGATTTATCATGAGGTTCGAAAATAGCATAAATATTACCTTGAGTATCAAAATATAAATATTGCTTGAAAAGGTTTGTTTCTCTAACAAACCAACTTTCTTCTTTTGCTTTCAGTGAATTCTTATCTTTAAAAGTTCCAAGCTTTTTTAAATAAATATTTTCCTTTTCGTTTTTTGCATTGATAACTAATAATGAATCTCCTATGTTTTCTATTAATTTATAATTACTTATTTTACTCGACAATGAATCTATAAAGTTATAAAGTACAAGTTCTTTATCATCTATCTTATAAACTTTCGATGTCTCTTCTTCAAAATAGTAACCACTAGAAGGTAATTCATTTTTACAAGACAGAAGAAAACTAAATGCTATTAAAAAAAATAAACTTCTACGCATTATTTATTAAATTGTTTTATAAAATCTTCTTTTAATTTCTTATAGTAATTCCAAAATTTAGTTCTACCCTTATTAGTTTTAAAAGCAATTCTATTTCCAGTAGTACGTTTCCCTTTTTTAAACTTTATTCCATAAGGATTAGAGTTTGTAAATGTATCTTGTCCTACTCCCCATACATTCTGTTGTCCTTTTGGATTTCCATTTTCATCTCTTCCCATTTTAAAACCACTAATTGTACCTGTTCCATAATAATAAACAATTAATATATCTCCTCCCGTAGCGAAATTAGATTTTATTACATTATTATTTTCATCAAGCTCAACTGAACCCCAAAATGCTGATATAGGCTTGTTTCCAATCATTTTATCTATACCTGAAAGATCATGTATAGTATTAAGTGTCATTGATTGGATTTTTTTATAATTGTCACCAGTTACTGGACCATAGTTTTCTATGACTGCTTCATTCCACATTGATTCTTGAAGTAACATATTCATTTCTTGAACTATTGATTCAAAAATCTTAGTAACTTCTTTTGATGATAAAAAGATAGATTCTCCACTCTCAAAATCAATCATAGAACGACCTCCTAATTCTGTCCTATTGAATTGATTATTAACAACATCTAAAGTTTTTAAACTTGTGTCTTTGTATTTTTCACCTTTGTCTATAGCTACCTGTCTATTCCAATACTCATCAAATGTTTCACTATCAGCTCCGCTAGGATCAGCCCAATATACAGGATTATTATCCATTCCATTATAAGTAGAAAATTCATAATGAGTCACAGGATCAATAGAAGTCCAACGTGCAATAGTAGGATCAAATTGACGCATATCCATTTCCATTAAATTAAGGCCTAACCCTTCTTCTAATTCGATACCATTATACCCAAACTTCTGTACCTTACTGTTTCCTAATGAATTCGTTACGTTATTATATCCCTTTTGTTTGAGTCCAAATGGATAATAATTTTTCTCTTCTATGATTTCAAATTCACCAGTTATTCCATCGCCATCTATATCTTGTCCACTAACTTCTAGATCAATTTTACCATCACCATCATTATCTGTATACGATAAACGTACATTACCTAAATGATCTTTGTATTGGTATACGTAAGACATCTCGACTGCGCTCGATGTGACATTCTCTACCTTTACATAACCCTCTGCGTGGTTAAAGAATTGTAAGTCGTTATCTTCATAGATATAATTACCAGCGTAATCTGTAGTTGTATTTTCTACAACCTTTCTTAATTTCATTCCTGCAGCATCATAGGTATAATCTATATGTTTACCTCCGATTGTTACACGAGTTGGTAAGTTTAAATGGTTGTAAGTAATATTTGTAATGTCTTTATTGGCATCAGTTTTCATATTTCCATTGGCATCATACGAATAATCATCACCTGATCTATTACCATCTTTAAAACCATAATCTACAGAAGCGTAATCATGTACTTTCGTAAGCTTATTTCCATTGTCATAGTAGTAAGCTAAATAATCCATATTCCCAAAAACTGTCGCACCTACATCTCGATGTCCTTTTCTTATTAACTGCGTAATATTACCATTCTTGTCATAAGTAATCCCAGATACATCATAATTTGACGTAGCAATTCCTGTAGCGCTCTTTATTCGATTAAGCGCATCATAACCATAGACATAACTTCTTTTAGTTTTATTTACATTTTCAGTTTGCCAACTGGTTTTTGCTATATTTCCGTTATATAATCGCTTGCTTGCTTCCACACTAGGATCGTTATAGGCTAGGCTAAAGTTAAACAAATCATTGTCATTATTTGCATCTTCATTAATTTTTGTAAGCCACCCACGAATATTATAATCATAATTTATTGTTTGTAAATCTCCTCCAACTTTCTTAGAAGATAATTGTCCTAAGGCATCATAACTATTACTTACAATTGTTTCAACTGGTTGTTCATTAATCTTCTGTTGTTGCCTTAATAAACGACCTGTATGATCGTACTGAAAAGTATCTATAATAACAATATCTGCTTTTCCTGTCTTTTGATGTGTGGTAGTTGTTTCTTCAACCCTTCCTACAAAATCTAACCTAGAAGCTACCCTATCTGTAGTGCCTAAAAATGCATTATGTAAATACATATAAATAGGACGTGCTTTTTCATCATAAAAAGTAACTGTAGTAATCCAATCATTGGTACCTAATACCTTTACTTTTGTTCCTGTTGCTAATCCTTCTATACGATTAGTTGCATCTATTCCATAAGCATTTACTGTGGCTGTTGCATCTGCTTTATCAAAGGTATAAGTGTCATAATAATTCACTGTTAATACTTCTACATTTGCACTTGGGAAGTTTGTATTCGTATAATAATTATTCAAGCTTCCTGCACTTGTTGTTTTTGTTTCATAGTATGCAGTGACTGAATCATTATTACTATTGAATAATACTTGCATTGCAGATTGATCTATATCCGTTGTATGCGTATATATACCTGTGTAAATAACCCTTCCTAACTTATCATATTTGGTAAATAGCCACTTATTTTGCGCTTTTAAATTCGCATCTTGTGTTAATACAGGACGATCTAATTGGTCATATACTACGTATTCCCATGCTTTTCCTGCTATCTTCTTTTCTACTAATCGGTTTCTGTAGTCATACTTGTATTGATAACATAATTCAGAAAGTTCGGTATCTGATACTCCATCAGTAGTGGTTACTTTTGGAGGTAATACATAGGTTAAATTCCCAAAGTCATCATATACATAGTAAGTATCATGTGGTTCATTTTCATTGTAGGTACGTTTTAAAACTACATTTCCTTTTTTGTCTTTAAATTCTTCTGTAGTATGATCTTTACCATCTGCTGCCATCCAGTTTTCATCTTTGGTGATAGTTTTATACAATTCTCCTACTGCATAAAATTCGGTTCCTCCTGTTAAGGTTGGTTGGTATACTATACCATTTTCTACTGTTGTAACTTCAAATAATCGTACCTCGTTGGCATCATTAACCTTGTATTCAAACTTAATTTCATGCCCATTCCCTAATTTCCAATCTTTCCCCGGTGCTGCTTGTTGTAGTACTCTATTCAGTGGTGAATAATCAAATAACTTTTCTGAATAAGCATTGATTTCATTATCATTTGTAACTTCTATAAAATCATCCGCATAGGTGTTTTTATAATAATTTACAATTGCTGCTTTTGGGTTTGTATTAATTGCTCCATTAGTATTTACAGATGCATAAGGTAAATACTCTTTAGCCTGTTTTCCATACGCATCGTATTCCATATGTGCAACAACATCCTTTTCACTTGGTGACTGTTGTATCGCAATACTCTGTTTTGCTCTTCCTAAACCATCGTAATAGGTAACATTTCGTATAGCATCTGCTGTTTGAGTTAAAGTAGATGTGTTATCGGTTGCTATTTGTGGTGTTATAGAGTAGACAAAATTCTCATTACTTAGTCCTCCTAATATACATCCTGTTGCCGAGCCTTTTCCATCTGTTTCAGGACATTGGTCATTATTATTGGCTACATACCCTAAAGGCATGCTA
>NZ_CAZEFZ010000044.1:0-1439 GCF_964511145.1 Tenacibaculum amylolyticum | reverse complement strand
TGTATCGTCCTAAAATAGGTTTACACCTTTTTATCTTAATCCTAATATAAATTTACACTTCATTTTTAATCCTATTATATGTTTACAGTATTTATTTTTTGATAATAGTTTTTCCATTTTCTATCTCCTTTAATTAATTGGTTAGAATGCACCTTCTCTGGTACTAAATTTCCTATACTCATGTGTGGTCTTTCATTATTATATAAATTAATTACTTGTATTAACAATCCTATAGCTTGTTCAAAAGATGTTATCTGATAACAGTTTAGATATTCTTCTTTTAATATTCCATTAACTCTTTCTGCTATTGCATTTTCTAATGGATCACCGTTTTCTGTCATACTAATTTGTATATCATAATCCTGTAATAGCTTTACATATTTATAACTACAGTATTGAACACCTCTATCTGAATGATGTATCAAACGTCTATCTCTTTGCTTTTTAAGTGGTGATAAAGCCATTTTTAGGGCTTTTATTGAATGCTCCGCCTCTAAAGTTTCTGATAATTCATAACCAACTATTTTACGACTATATGCATCTGTAATTAAATGGATATAGAGATATCTATCCATTATTTTCCAGTAGGTAATATCACTAACATAAAGTTCATTAGGACTAACAGGGATAAAGTTTTTTATTAGGTTAGAATATTTTTTCAACCAATGATGTGATTGTGTCGTTTTTACTAACCTTTTGCGTTTGCGAACCAATAAGCCATGTTCTGAAAGTAGATTAAACAAAGCATCTCTACCTATTTTTATTTGATGTTCTAACATAAAGTCTTCTAGCAAAATATAGAGTTTCCTTGTTCCTATTCTTGGATGATATACACGTATTTTCAGAACTTCTTTAATGACTAGTTCATGTGATAATTCTGTATCTAGTTTACGGTTTATTTGCTGGTAATATGCCTGTCTTGTAATACCAAACAACCGACATATTCGCTGTAATCCTATGGTTGGATGCATCATTTTCATTTTATAGATTGTTTGGCATAATACTTTTTTCTAATATTGATTTTGTAAGCTTCTTCTGCTATTTGTATCATGGTTTGTAATGCTTCTACTTGAAGTTTACTCTCTCCTAATGCTTTTTTAAGTTCAGCTATTTCTATTTGAGCATATTTGTCTGGTAGGACTTTAGATTCTTCGCTATTTAACATATTGTCAAAATTAGAAGAACCTGACTTACGCCATTTTGGAGGGATATCATACCCTAAATCACGCATCCAGCGCAGTATATAACCATGTTCTTGTTCCTGTCCTGTATATTTTTTCCAAATGATTTTTTTACTTAAACCACTTCGTAAATAATCATCAACGATTAACCTTCTTTCTACTTTTGTAAAATCTTTTGGCTTTTTAAACTCTAAAACTTCTTTGCGTTTTTCCATAAAATCTACAGTTAAAACTGTAAACTTATTTCAGGACAAGACA
>NZ_CAZEFZ010000043.1:0-3415 GCF_964511145.1 Tenacibaculum amylolyticum | reverse complement strand
TTCCATAGCTAATTAGTTTTTATAATGATATTTATTTTCTTTTAAAATTTTTCCCTGAGCATCTTTGACAACCTCTAATCGATTGAACTGGTCATACCCATAATACATAGTCTCACCTCTAGGGTCTGTTATACTAGTTCTGCCTATTAATGGATCATAAGTAAAAGTAGTAACTTGTGCACCTACAAAGGCATCTCTTATAGCTGTTAAACGGTCACGTAAAGTAGTTTCTGTAGCCTGATCAGTGTCTAAGTTTGATGCAGCTATTGCGGCATTGATTACTGATAATTGTGAAGTGCTAATTGACTCATAGCCTTCTATTTTTGCAATGGGTTGCGCACCATGATACCCCCAAACATAATATATCTTTGTACCATTTGTTTTACTTATTTCTTTTGGATTTGCTGAACTACTATCGTAACTATGATAAGTAACTCGATCTTGCAAACTAGCATCTCCTTTACTTGTTTGTACTATTTCAGGTTGATATATCCCATTCCCAAAATCTTTATAAATGGTGTTTTGTGTCGCTAATTTAGTTGTGTTATTTCCAACTTTTTTAGAGGTTTCTACACGTAAAGGCTCTGCAATACGAAACTTATTTTTTAATGCTGTATTATTCATTTCGTGCGCATACTTGGTCGTAGTAATCATTGTTTCTCCTTTACTATTAGTTATAAACTGTCTTGTAGGTAGTCGATGTGCTGAGTTATCATAAAAACTTTCTGAAACAGTTACAATATTCCCTGTGCTATTATGTACGGTTGAAGTTGTCTTCTTAGGAGCAAACCAACGGATTATTTTCTGTCTAGGAATTGTAGTGCAATTAACAGGAGCATAGACATGCGCTTTATAACAAACGATTTTATCCAATGGCATATTTACATCTGTAGCTAAAAAATGATGTTCGTAGACTTCTGAGTTAACTTTTCCATCGGCGCTATTAAAACTTTCTTTTTTCCATAGAATTCCATTAGCATAATCTTCTAAAAGATAATCTTGATATACTGCTCCTGAAGCAAGTGCTATTTTTGTTCCTGTGATATTTAAACCATAGTTTTTATAGTAATATCTATTTTTAAAAGAAGTACCATTTCCTTCAAAAACCTCTTCTACATTCTCATACAAAACAGGAGCGTTTCTACTATAAGCAATATTTTGCATAGTACTAGAGCTTAATTTCATGAAGTTTTGACTAATTACTGTATAACTCGCTCCACCTTGTAAAGGCTGTACAATAGTTATTTCATCATTATAACTACTTTGTCTACCAAAAACATGACCACTTGTTAATGCTGCATTAGAAAAGTCTGAATAGTTATAACTCTTTTTAATAGGCAATAGATTATCGCTATCGTAATTACTGATACTTTTAACACGTAATCCTCCAAAGTATTTATTAATTATAGGTGCAGTAGATGTTGTTTCATATCCTCCACGAACTGTTACAGTTAAAACATAAGAACTAGCATTGTATATTTTTACACGTACAGTATAATTTCCTTGTGGAAGATTGAGTATAAAATCATCATTGGAAATGTTTTCTCCTTGCTGTTGTAATACATATTGCTTGACTACCTCATTACTACTATTTATAAGTTCGACTACGGGCTTTACATAAGTAATTGGAAAAGCACCATCAAAATTATAAACAGTGATACTATTAAAAGAGAATACACCTGTATCTATTGTAAATGGATCAGAAGTAAAAGTATGCCATCCTGAATTACTATTCAAAGGGGCTGCTTGATATGTGAAGCTTTCATAATTAATCTCTTCTGTTCCTCCTGACAACCCATAATTTGGCTCATACACAAAACTAGTCCATCCTTTGGTGGGGTAAATTACTTTGGTAAGATTTCCTGTATTGATTCGATCTGTATTAAGTTCTCTATCTGCACCGTTGTAATTTGTATATATAAAACCTCCTGCTGCCTCTCCATATAAACGATATAATCCACTAGGAATTAGTTTAGTGTTAGCTCTTGCGTTAAAATATCCAAAATGATCTATCTGGAAGCTACCTTTAGAAGGGAATAAATCTTTGTTTTCATATTCAAAAGTTCTATAATTTTCTATTTCATTTGTTTTAGAAACTTTATCTATACTTGTTAAAAACATTCGTTGATTACCATTGAAATCATATAGGAAATTATATTTTTCAACTTGATTGCCTGTAGTAACATCCCCAGTAGCATCAATATCAGTATACACGGTAATCGTACTTAATTTTTTACCATCATTCACATTGTTTTTAGCAGTATAACCGTACTGTATTTCTATGTTTTTAAAAGTGATACTACTTACTAATTTTAAATTGTAGGTATTGGTAGTATATACTGTTTGTACTCCCGATGTAGGAGCATTAAGATTAGGAATTAGAGGTTCTTGTAATATTTCACTTTGAGTAGCGACATAATTTTCACTATACGAATCATCGGTATAAGTATAAGTAACTTGCCCTGCATTATTAGGAAGAGTAATACTGCTGAGTTTCCATGAAGATGTATAATTTACAGTAGGACATGGATTAAGTACACCACCTCCACTTACTTGACTTACATTTGCTTCTTTTACTGTAAATAAATATTCTGCCCCTGAGGTATCTGTAATTTTAAAACCTGAGTTTAAAGTATAATCATTAAAAAAATCTACTTTCATGCCTTTACTATCTGGAGTAAAAACTATTTGGCGTTGGTTGTCAAATATAAATGAAGCTGATTGTCCTGTAGGCAAGGATACTGAAAACTCATCTGGTTCTAAATCAGAACATCCTTGTTCAATATAGGCTTTGTGAAGTTCACTAGGGTTGTCATAATCTGTTATATTTTGAGAAGTATAAAGCCAACCAGAAATAGGGTTTGCTGTATTTTCATCAGGTCTTCCTTTTACTGTACGGTTAACACTTCCACTTCCATTAACAAAAGTCCATTTTAGCCCTGTAAGTCCATCAGGATCATTAACTCTAACCCCAGATGAATGATACGATAAACTAATAGGTAGTTGTAAATTCCCTGCTTTTAAACTATAAAGTGGAACTCCTACACTTGTCACCCCTGTATTAAAACTTACAGGTATATTTCCATATTCAATCATTTTTCGTGCTTCTGGAGCAGGTTGAATAATCTTTGGTAGCTCTTGACCATAGGACGTAGCTATCCATAGCATGGAGAACATGCCATATAATATTTTTTTCATAAATAAAGTTAAATTTTAGTAGTTCGTACTGTGATTGATGTTTAATCCAAACACATCATAGTGTTGATTCGCTTTTAAATAAAATTCATTTTGTTGCTTATCGAAATCTAGAAGGATTTCTTTTTCTTGTGTTTTTAGTCCCCAATATAGTAATGTGAGACTAGCAATATTCAATTGCTTTTTCATATCTATAGTTAATTTTAATTTTACAGTTTTA
>NZ_CAZEFZ010000042.1:0-33515 GCF_964511145.1 Tenacibaculum amylolyticum | reverse complement strand
TAGCCCGGTCATCGCGCCTGCTTTGGGAGCAGGAGGTCGCAGGTTCGAATCCTGCCACCCCGACTGAATAAAAAGCTGAGTAGTTTTACTTCTCAGCTTTTTTCTTTTTTCATAAGAACTTCAGATTCTTAATCATTTCTGAAAGTTTTTATTTGCTTCTTCTATAAACATTTAGACATTGTTTTACCATACGAAAATGGAACTGACATTATATATATACCAAAGAACGATTAGGCCGTAATAGCACGAAAATCTTCGTGATTTAATAATTAACTTACAAAAAATTCTTTTGAAGATTTCAATATTTAACTTTTACATTTGTTGTACAACAGCAATTAAATATGTTGATTTTAATCTAAACTGGGGGTATAACGACGTATTTTGTGCTTATATAAACAAGTTAACACAAATTAGTAACTAAATAACCATTTAAATGAAAAAAATTGGAATTATACTCTCATTAATTATAATTACTTTTTTATTGAATTCTTGTGGAGCAATTACAAAAGCTACTGCAAATAGTAAACTAACTGAGGAAAAAGGAGCAATTCCTCCGGATTTTGGAAAAGACGACGGAATTTTAATATTCATAACTCATCATAGAAGTTATAATAAATACCTAAAAAAGAATGTTAAGAAAATTTACAAGGGAAAATATGAGTTTGTAACGGAGAGTGAATTTCTGGAAAAAGAAAAATATAAAAATGTTGATAATTATAGATTTATTTTTGACTATAATTATCAATCAGCTGGATATAATTATGCTAAACAACGAGATTATTTATATAGTGTTAAAAAGTTTTCTATACTAGATAGAAAAACAGAAAAATTATATAAAAGTCCAATGACTTCCAGTTTTTGGAGTAAACTTCAAAAAGTTTATCTTAAAAAATTAAACGAGAAAATTACAAAGGAGCAAGGTTCCTAAAACTTGTGTTAACATTATATATGAAATCAGAGCAAAGTGTAGTGCTAAATCGAAAGGTCATTTCCTTTTTGCAAAGGCGCTAGATTTTTATAAATTAAATAAGAAATAAAATGCACAGATAAGTCAATTGGTTCAGGTGTATTTGCCTTGCTCCGATTCATATATTAAACGTTACCACACATTAAATAATGAGTATATTCACAGAAAATAAAATATATCCAGATGAAGAAATTTCATTAAAAGAACACTTCTTTGAATTTTATGATTCAGTCTATGTTGCGTTCTTACCATTTTTCCTAATAAAAAATGAAACTAAATCGAAATCTTTTAAAGCATTTCAACAGATAACTGTAGAGCAAGCAAAAACAGAAATAAAAGAATTAGAACCGCTTAAACTTGAAAACGTAAAAATTTTCGCTTCAAATAAAGATTATCCGAAAGAAAAAGAAATTTATGAAAAGGGAGTCCTAATCAAATGGAAAGAGATTATTTCCAATACAGAACTATCTGATAACATAGAACTGAACAGAGCCTTAAAAACATCTATTGGAGCTTACCAAAAGAAACTTGAACGTCAAGATCTACTAAAAATCCTAAATGATTATACCGATTTAGAAAAAATTTGGCATCCATCAGAAGGCGGATTTGACTTATTCACCAAAAAAGAGATTTATCAGACTTTTAAAAACTTCAATAAAGATTCGATCATAATAGTTGACGAATTCTTTGAAAACACAGTTGAACTCGATTTGGCAAAACTTTCTGAATATGAATTTATTGATAAAATAGATTATAAAGACTATTATATTTACTCATCTGACCGAGAAATTCTATTCACAATCGAATGGGATAGTTTTTTCTATCTAATAGCTGTTAATGAAAACAAAATAGAATACATTGAAAATCATTTTGAAGGGTTTATTGCAGATGAAAAAACCACCCATTTGTGGGATTGAGAAAAGAAAAAATAAATAATATTTTTGAATTCAAATACAACAGCCAAAGAAAACCTTGATAGAAAAGAATTATGGAGTAAAAACGCATAGTAACAAGGTACATAATTAATTGCAGCTGAATTTCCTCACCCAAAATTCAATCTTATTAATTATTTGTCCGCAAACATCGAAAAAGAGCTCACGTATCTTTCGCCCAAAAAAACATATATAAACACGTTCCCTACAATAATAAAACACTACAATTTATTAATAATTGTAATCCCGAGCTTTATAAAACCTCCATAAGAAAACGACTAAAGTTTTGAGCTTAACACAATCAATGATAAATTCTTAATGTTTTTTTAGTACTAGTAATTATGGATACTATATTCAAAATAAAATAAGTATATTTACGAGGAATGCTTTTAAAAAAAGCATAATTAACCTTTTAAATTATTATAATGAAAAAAAACATTCTAAACTTAGGTAAATTTCTTACGAAAAGTCAGCAAAAAGAAGTTAATGGAGGTCAACTTCCAATAATAGGAAAGGCTTGTACATCAAATGCAGATTGTTCTGCTTTTGGAGGTACTTTTGGATGGCCAGATGTTTATTGTAAAAAATCGAATTGGTATAGTCAAGGAACATGTCAACTAACCTATTTTTAGAATACATCTTTTGTGAAAAATATTTTTTAATAGAAAACCTCGCTAAAAGCGAGGTTTTCTATTAATTTTTTCCTGCTTCGCAAAAATCTCCTCTAGTTACCACTAGTTTTCAAAACTAACTACATCTATGAACAAGAAAATAAAAGGAAATAAAGCTGTATTATCATTGCTTTATACTTAACCATGTTTAACCTTGTCTATAGCTACGTTAACGAAAAGTCTTCGGAGTTATTAAAACGCTTTAAATGATATACCTATTGTTCGCTCCAGACTCCTTTTGAGTAATACATAATTCATGAACTTAAAAGATATGAGCGAATGTTTGTTATTATGTTTAGCCATACGTTATACACAATTTATGAAATTTGAGAAAATCATAACAATTTTATTTCTCATTTTGGCATTTAGTTGTCAAAACGGAAAGAAAAAATCAGAAACTAAAACTGATTCAAGAACTGAACTTGAAAATTCAAAAACTATATCGAATCCTGAAAATAATGAGAATATTAAAAAACAATCTGAAAGTATAACTTTTCGTAACATTACGAAGTTAGAAAAATACAAAGGTTTTGAAAAAGTAAGTGGAGAGGTTCTTTCAAGGTCGGACAAAGCTTTAGTATATATACAAAAAGACAGTTTAAAAGTTTTGATTTTAGAAAGAATAATCAAAAACTCATCACCAAAACCTAACTACTCAATATTAGATGAAGTTATTTTTATTAGCAAAACTCCTAAAAACCATATTGCTTTAACTTCGTGTGAATTAATTGAGAAATCTGAAAATGAAATTATCTTTAGCCTTGTAGAAGATGAAAATGTTGAATACTTTAAAAAAGTACTAAAATCTTGGGTTATTGATTTAGAAAAAGAGGTTTTTAGAGAAATCGAATCAAAAAAAGTTAAATGCTATAACATACATTATGGCTACGACGGATAAAAACTGTTTACAACAAGGTCTATAATTAATCACTAATTTGGCTTATATATAAAAGATTTAACCTATTTTATTCTGCGATTTATTAGCTAAATTTAGTATCTAAACCACGTAATTAAACTTATACACGAAACCGTTGACAACATATTTTGAAAAACCTATTAACCTTCATATTAATATTTATTTTTTGTTTCGGATGCTCTAAAAGAAACAATGAATGGAAATCTGAAATTAATACAACTATACTCTTCGGTTCTGAATCAAAAGATGAAAAATTCAATTTGACTATCAACAAAACATATAATTCTCTGAACTATAAATATGTTAATCAAATCGACCTGTCAAAAACTATTTTGGTTAGAAAAATTATACAATCCGACTCTCTTAAATTAGGCTCTGATAAGTTTTTAAAAATGGACAAAGAATCATTTAAGAACGAAAAACTAAATGGTCTTGAATTTGAGTTTTACGAATTAGCAAATCCTGTTTCGGATGGAACTGGACCTATATTATTTAATTCAGACTATGGTCTACTTGCAATAAATAATGTTTATGGGCCAACATTGATTTTTTTAGACAA
Organism: Tenacibaculum amylolyticum; assembly: GCF_964511145.1. NCBI lineage: Bacteria > Pseudomonadati > Bacteroidota > Flavobacteriia > Flavobacteriales > Flavobacteriaceae > Tenacibaculum > Tenacibaculum amylolyticum. Next base: position 29,470 of record NZ_CAZEFZ010000042.1, on the reverse strand, counting down.
AAAACACAACAAATTGACAGAACAAATATTAACTAAACTAAATGAATAAAACAACTAATTTTCTTTCGGCAACATCGGAAAATCATACACAAATACGTTGGTAGTAACTTTAAACAGCCCCATAAAATGAAGCTAGACTTATATCAAATAGATGCATTTACAGACAAGATTTTTGGTGGAAACCCAGCCTGCGTTGTCCCGCTAAAAGATTGGTTATCTAATGATATACTTTTGAATATCACAAAGGAAAATGCTGTTGCTGAAACCGCTTTTTTTGTTGACAAAGGCGACAAAATACACTTACGTTGGTTTACACCTGAAATAGAAATGGATTTATGCGGACATGCAACACTTGCAACAGCACATTGCCTTAAATCAATTCTAAACTATTCTAAAGAAGAAATTGTATTCGAAACATTGAGCGGAAATTTGACTGTTTTTACAAAAAATGATTCTTACTTTTTAGATTTTCCTTCACGTATACCAAAAACTACAGAACTTCCTGAAATAATCAAAGAATCTTTAAATATACAGCCCAAAGAAGTCTATAAATCTAGAGATTATCTATTGGTATATGATACTGAACAAGACATAAAGAACATCAAAATCAACAGGCAAATATTTGACCAAATAAATCTTGATCCAGGAGGGGTAATCGTTACAGCAAAAGGTGACAATAGCGATTTTGTTTCAAGATTCTTTACGCCACAAGCATCAATTTTAGAAGACCCAGTAACTGGTTCTGCACATTGCTCGTTAATTCCATTCTGGTCACAAAGGCTTGAAAAAAAAGAACTGGATGCAATACAAATCTCTGATAGAGTTGGACTTTTAAAATGTGAGAATAAAAACGATAGAGTAATCATAGGCGGAAAAGCAAAAACATATTCAATTGGAAACCTATGGATAGAATAAAACTACACACAACAATCTATAACCCTAATTACGGCTGATTCGACTATGCTTCAGCTTCCCTTAACATAAACTGAATCCACTTGAAATTGCTGGCATCTGTTTTTTAATTCAAAAGTAATTGTATATTTAAACCGTAAAATCGGCTATACAAAAACGCTATATATAATATAAACTAAAAAAAATGAAAAAGAAAAAAATATTCTTCAGTATATTAACCACTATTGTTTTAATAATATCAATATTCCTTTATATCAATAGAGATAAATTCGCCTATGTAGGTTCAGTAGATATCATTGAAGTTGATTGTAGTAACAAACATCAAATCTTGAGCGAAGTTTATGAAAGTGACCAAAGGATTAGAAAATCAAATGAACTCCTTAAATATGCCAAAGAAGATCATAGGAATCAAGAATTAGTGATTAGTATTATTGAAAAGTGTGGTATGCCAACATTAAAAGAGGTTGGTCAAAAACATATGAATGCAATCTGGTTAGGACTTCAACATAGCAATAAAAAAATTAGGAAAAAATATTTTCAGCAAATAGAGAAAGCGGTAGAAAATGGAGACTTATCTAAACAACAATATGCTTTGATGAAAGATAGGATTTTAATGGATGAAGGTAAACCTCAAATATATGGTTCACAGATAAAAAATGGTAAACTGTATAAATTAGAAAACCCTGAAACAGTTAACGAAAGAAGAAAGGAAATGGGAATGGGAACAATAGAGGATTATTTAAAGTATTTCAATATTCAATTTAATCCGAATTAAAAACACTATACATAACATCGTGTAAAATTAATTCAAGCTGAATTTCCTCACCAGAAATTCAACCTCATTAATTATCTTTCGGCAACAATGAAAAAGAATTCTTATTCTTTCTCACAAAAAATCATACAGAAATACGTTGACATTAATTTAAGAATGAAAGAAACATTTTTTAGAATTTCAGACAAAAATAGTTATGGCAGAAGCTCTATTCAAGTTGATCCAATAAAAGAAATAGATAGCTTGACAATGTTGAATGAAGATACAATTCTTCTAAAAGAAAACTCTTTTAAAGTTAATAAAGGCACTAAATGGCTCGACGTAATTCCTTATGAAAGTAGCATGAACTTTTTAATCTCTAAAAGATTAAAAACAGCACTTGTGAATGAAAACGTTAGCGGAGTTGTTTTCTTTCCTACAACAATAATTAATCATCCCGAAAAAGAATATTATGGTCTGATCATAAATTCACTTGCTGGACCAATTTTGAATTTAGAAAAACTAAATAATTATGAGGATGAGCATATAGATTTTGACTTTTCTACTTGGAAGAAAACGGACTTTTTCACTCTAACTGACACTTTGATATTTGGGATAACGGAAAGAATCAAATCTTTATTAGAAAAAGGAAAATACTCAAATATTGAAATCGAGAGGTTATAATAACTAATATAGTCTATGATTATTGCTAATAGTAGCTAAATTCGCTCAACGAAATCATACGCAAACACGTTATAAACAATTTTGGTTAACTAAATGAAAAAGAAAGAAATCAATAAAATACTGAAAACTGAATCTGCTATTATTCTATTACAAAAAGAATCTGAACACTCTCTTTTTGAGGTATTTTTTAGTCATTTAATTTCTATTTTTTCTGCTTTATATTTCCTGACAAGAAAAAAACTTGACTCTTTAATTCTAACCGAAAAAAGATTTTTATTAATTATAAGAAACAAAATTCTAATTGAAAAAAAATTAAACGGTAATGAATTAATTATATACAATAGCATGAAATCAACACTTGAAATAACAACTCTTGGTGAAAAAACTATAATTGAACTGAATAAATTACGTGTGAGTTATGAAGAAGGAAAGTTAATTAAACAAAAGTTGAATGAATTTGAAACTAAGTTTAATCAAAAAAACAGTTTACCACAATATATATAATTAATTGTGTCCTAATTTGATCACCAGAAATTCAATCTTATTAATTATCTTTCGACAACAATGAAAAAGAACTCTCGTTCTTTCTTCCAAAAAATCACACATAAACACCTTTAGATAATCATATGAAAAGAAAAATATTAATAACAGGAGGTTTTGGTAAAATCGCTCAATATTTCGTGAAAAATTTTTGGCACAAATATGAAATTACCATTGCTGATATTGTTATTAAAGATTTTAGTTATCCTGAAAGTGTTAAAGTTGTAAAAGCAGATTTGACAGATTTAGAGGTATGTAAAAATTTATGCATTGGAATTGATACAATTATACATTTAGCTGGAATTGCTAACCCTGACTCTAGTTTTGATAAAGTGCTAAGTGCGAACATTATTGCTTCAAAAAACATTTTTGAAGCTGCCGCTCAGGCAAATTGCAAAAGATTAATTTATGCTAGCAGTGCCCAAACTATTGAAGGCTATTCAGAAGATATTCAGATAAACAAAAATATGCCTGTGAGACCAAAGAATTTTTACGGAGTTTCAAAATGCTTTGGCGAAGCATTGGGAGCATATTACGCTTTTCAAGAAAATATCTCAGTAATATGTCTAAGAATTGGAGCATATGAATTCCCAAGTGACTTTTCAGAAATGAACGCCAGAGATCTAAGTGCATTTCTTCATCCCGATGATTGTAACCAATTATTAGATAAATGTATTGAAACAAAAGATTTGAAATACGAAATACTAAATGCAATATCAAATAACCGATATAAAAGATTAGATATTACAGAAACGATTGAAAAAGTCGGCTATACCCCAAAAGCAAATGCGTTTGATTTATTTAAATTAAAAGTAGAATAGCTTCCCATAGCAATGTATATAATTAATTGTGACCTAATTTCATCATCAGAAATTCAATCTAATTAATTATCTTTCCGAAACTATGGAAAAGAATTCTCGTTCTTTCCCTTAAAAAACCATACATAAAAACTTCGCACTAAATACACAACACACTACTTTATTTGAATTTTATAAGAGAAATTCGTAATCTTGCATTCTAAATTACATTTTATGTCTATTACATCTGTAATATCATATTCGGATATTGTAAAATAGATAGTCAATTTACTTCGACTATCACTATTCCTCACTTCAGATTAAAAATCTGAAGCACATTCACTTATATACATTTTACAAATAAAATCATTAATTGTAAACGCTTTTGTATTTACATTAATTTATAAATACTCTGGTGTTTACAACATTTTAAAACACACAGAATATGAAATTAGAATATTTCGGATATAACGACACAATAGAACAACTAAGAATTCAACATAATCTAGTAGACTTTGAAATTGGGAGAATTATTTCAGAGCATAAAGAAAGATATATTGTTAAAACTGAAAAAGGAGAATTTAGCGCAGAAATTACAGGAAATTTAAGATATACTGCAAATACTCGTGAAGATTTTCCTGCAGTAGGAGATTGGGTTGCAATTTCTGAATACGGTGACAGTAAAGTTCTCATACACTCTATTCTTCCTAGAAAAACCATCATTAAAAGACAAGCGATCGGTAAACAGGGAGAAAAACAAATTATAGCTACAAATATTGACTTTAGCTTTATAGTGCAAGCAGTTAACAGGGATTTTAACATCAATCGAATAGAAAGATACCTTACAATTTGCAATAACTCCAATGTAAAGCCGATTATCATTCTCAATAAAATTGATTTGATAAATAATGCTTTTTTAACTGATTTAGTATCCAAAGTTCGACAAAGAGTGAAACAAGTACCTATAATTGCTATAAGTAATAAATCTCAAAAAGGGATTGATAAAGTACAAGCGCATATAGTAAAAGGTAAAACTTACTGTTTATTAGGCTCTTCAGGAGTAGGAAAATCAAGTCTTCTAAATAGCCTTTCAAAAAAACAGCTTATGAAAACAAATACAATTAGCACAAGTACGAATAAAGGACGACATGTTACAAGCCACCGAGAATTAATAGTTCTTGAAAATGGTGGGATTATAATTGACAATCCCGGAATAAGAGAAGTAGGTATCACAGATTCAGCTGGAGGATTGGAAAAAACATTTGAAAAAATAATTGAGCTTTCCGAAAACTGTAAGTTTAAAGATTGTACCCATACCATAGAAATTGGTTGCGCTGTAATCGCAGCTGTTGAAAGTAAAATAGTAGATAACCTATTCTATAAAAATTACCTAAAAATGAAAAGAGAAGAAGAACATTTTGAATCTACTGTGGCTGAAAAACGCAAAAAAGACAAAAATTTTGGTAAAATGGTCAAGCATTTTAAAAACTTAAAAAAATCAAATAAGTAATAAGCACAACAACGTATATATAAAACAAACTCAAAATGACAATTAGAGAAGAAAATAAAAACGATCACAAAGAAGTTTTTAATGTTATTGAAAAAGCATTTAAAAATGAAGAATTTACCGACCATAAAGAGCAGTTTTTAGTAGAAAGATTAAGAAAGTCAGATGCATTTATCCCTGAATTATCATTAGTTGCCGAAATTGACGGGGAAATTGTTGGACATATTTTGGTCACAAAACTAAGAATTAAGAATAAAGCAAATGAATTTGACTCTTTAGCTCTTGCACCTGTTTCTGTAATTCCCAAGTTTCAAGGAAAAGGAATTGGCGGAAAACTAATACTCGAGTCGCATAAAATTGCTAAAGAAATAGGATACAAATCAATTATTCTTTTAGGGCACGAAAAATATTACCCAAAATTTGGCTACAAGCAAGCTGATAAATTTGGAATAGAATTACCTTTTGATGTACCGAAAGAGAATTGTATGACCATTGAATTAATTGAGAATGGATTGAATGGTGTAAGTGGAATGGTTGAATATCCAAAAGAATTTAACGAATAAAAAACAACACAAAAAACATACATGGTTAATAGCGGTTTAAATGCAAATTTAAATCGCTTTTCTTTTTAATTTATTTTGGATTTTGCAACATAAAAAGTAGCTAAAGCCATTTACAACTGATTAATCTATCACTGCTATTTTTGTTTTTTAAAACTACATTTTTTGCATCATTTTTTTAAGATCACGTCCTAACAGGTGAAATTAAATTTAAAAGCGATGCACAACAATAATTTACCCATAGTAATTATAGGAGGAGGACCAGTAGGTTTGGCTGCAGCAGCTCATCTTACAAAGCAAAAACTTCCATTTATCTTATTTGAATCAGGAAATTCAGTAGGTAACAACTTACTTTCTTGGAGTCATGTACGTGTATTTTCTCCTTGGAAATACAATATAGATACTATAGCAAAAGAGCTTTTATTAAAAACAGATTGGAGCGCTCCTAATGAAGATGCATTACCAACAGGAAAAGAATTAGTTGAAAACTATCTTAAACCTTTAGCTGAAACTCCACAAATACAACCACACCTTCACTTAAATACCAAAGTACTTTCGATAAGTCGAAAAGGGTTTGATAAAATGAAAACTTGGGGACGTGAAGAAAAACCTTTCTCAATAAAAGTTGAAGAAAATGGTAATATTAGTTATTACGAAGCCAAAGCTGTTATAGATGCTACCGGAACATGGAATCAACCCAATCCGATAGGCTCTGGAGGCGTTTTTGCTGAAGGTGAACAAAAATTAAAAGATCATATATTTTATGGTATTCCTAATGTTAAAGCAACTCTTTTAAATCGTTACAAAAACAAAAACATAGTAGTTGTTGGCGGTGGACATTCAGCCATAAATGTATTGTTAGATTTAGCTGAAATTCAAAAAGAGTATCCACGTACAAAACTTAATTGGATTCTTCGAAAAGATAATATGGAAAAAGTGTACGGTGGTAAGAAAGACGATGCTTTAGAAGCTCGCGGAGCTTTAGGTATTCGTATTGAACAATTAGTTAATAGTGGCAAATTAAATGTCTACACTCCTTTTCATATTTTAAAACTATTAAAAAAAGAAAACGGAATTCAAATTATAGGAGAGTTAAATAACAATATTGAAAGTATTGACAATATAGATGAAATCATTAGCAACACTGGTTCGCGACCAAACTTAGATATGATTAGAGAAGTTCGTGTAGATTTAGATGCTTCTTTAGAATCTGTATTTGATTTAGCCGAGCTTATCGATCCTAATATTCATAGCTGCGGAACTGTAAGACCTCATGGAGAAAAAGAATTACGTCATCCAGAAAAAGACTTTTATATCGTTGGGTCTAAAAGTTACGGAAGAGCTCCAACATTTTTAATGGCCACAGGTTACGAACAAGTTCGTTCAATAGTTGCTTATATGGCTGGAGATTTTGAAGCTGCCAAACGAGTTGAATTAAACCTTCCACAAACTGGAGTTTGTAGTTCTAATCTGAACCTTGGAGATACAGCTAACTGTTGTGGATCTGAAGAGAAAAGTTCTATTACTAACACCCTAAAAGCTACCATACCCCAAAGCGGATGTTGCGGATAAAATTATAAGATGCATCATTTCTTTTAATGTACGTCTTAAATAACAACAGTAATAAATTAACAATAGAAAAATGAAAACACGTAAAATATATATCGAAAAAAATCAAACACAAACAATTAGTGGAGGATGTTGTGGATCTATTCCAACGGAAACCCAACCAACCTCTTCTTTCACTTCTACTCTACAAACAGAAAAACAATCTCAGAAAAGAAATGGATGTTGTGGGTAACTAGTACAAATAAAAAATTAACTCCAATAAAAAGCGCCTCTTTTAGAGGTGCTTTAGTTTCGTCTGGCGTAATGGCTTTTGCAGGAATGGGAGATGCTCTACTCTACCCTGTGTTACCCGTTTATGGTCAAGATTTAGGGTTTTCTGTCTTAGTAATTGGATTATTACTTTCAGTAAATAGATTTGTCCGAATACTTGCAAATACTCCAATTGCTAATACTGTCAATCAATTTGGAATGAAAAAAGTATTAATTACAACTGCCATTTTAGCAACAATAACAACTTTTTTTTATGGTTTAGAATTAGGTCTTATTAGTTTTTTAATTGCAAGAATATTATGGGGATTAAGTTATTCTGGATTAAAGATTGCTACATTAAATTACGCAGCATTAACTAAAAAAAACTCCGGAATGGCATTTGGCTTTTCACAAAGCATTAAAACATTAGGTTCATTTTTCGTTCTTTGGTTTGGTCCAATTGTAATAAGCTCTTACGGGTTTCAAATTGGATTTAGCATCATTGCAGCATTAAGTTCTATTAGTATTTTTTTAGCCTTATCTCTTCCTAAAACTTCTTCAGAATCTACTGAAGGTAAAATTGAAACTAGAAGAACATTTTATCCTAACACTATTAATATTTTAGTTTTTTTATTATCCATTACTGTAGATGGTATTTTAGTTGTAACACTTTCAAATTTATTAGCAAACGATTATACAACTCCTGATAAACTATTAGCTATAGTAGCATTTTATCTATTATTAAAACGTTTGTTTGTATTCTCACTGTCTTTTATAAGTAGTTTTTTAACTTTAAAAATCCCAACAATAAAGTTGTTTAATATAGCGCTAATTGCTACTACAACTGCTATTTTTTTAATTTCGTTTAACTTTGTTATTACAGGCATTGTTATTGCTTTTTTATTCAATCCTATAATTATTACGTATTCACCTTTAGTAGCTATTAAAATACAATCTAAAAAGACGAATACACTTCAGGCAATTTCAAGCATTAGCACCTGGTGGGATTTAGGAGCGGCGCTTGGTGCCTTCTCAGGTATATTTTTAATTGAAACTATTGGACATCAAATGCTATTTTTACTATTAGCTACGTTCATTACAATAACATTAATTACATATTTTTATGGAGATTCAAATTACTCAATTATATAATCCTTTACTGAGTTACGTTAAAAACCGTGTTCGAAATCAAGAAGACGCAGAAGATTTAACTCAAGATGTATTTTTAAAATTATCTAAATCGAATACTAAAGGAATTGATAATATTAAAAGTTGGGTGTATACCATTGCTAAGAATACTATTACTGATTACTATAGAAAAAAACATTTACAAACAAATGCTATAGAAAACGATACTTTCTTACAAGAAGATTCAAATGAAAATGTAAGTATTGAGTTGAGTAAATGTGTCAATTCTTTTATAGATCAACTTCCAGAAGAATACAAAGAGTTAATGATATTATCAGAAATAAAAGAGATACCTCAAAAAGAAATTGCTCAGCAGCTCAACATTAATTACGTAACTGTACGATCAAAAATTCAACGTGGACGTAAAAAATTAAGGCAATTATTTGAAGGTTGCTGCACTGTATTACAAGGAGGAAAAGGAAGTATAATAGATTTTAAACACAAAACAGATTGTAATAATACATCTTCTTGTTCCTAATTCTTAACCTCTATAAACACAAAACAATGAACAAATTTGACATCATACATAATAATTACCAACATAAATTTGTAAAAGAAAATCCAAAAATGCTAAATCATTTATTTGGCACGACAGATGTAATGCCTTTATGGATTGCCGATATGGATTTTAAAATAGCTTCAGAAATTACTGAAGAACTACATCGCTTAGTAAACAGAGGCATATATGCATACGAATTTGATAGTAAATCTGTATTTAATAGTATAACTAGTTGGAATAAGAACCGACATAATTTAGAATTAAATTCTAGAGCATTTATTCAAGTTACAGGTGTTTTAACAGGTATTTCCCTATTAATTAGAGAACTTACTAAGGAAGAAGATGGAATACTTATACAAACACCAGTATACCATCAGTTTGAACAAATTATTAAAACAGCTAATAGAAAAGTAGTAAAAAACCCATTAAAAATAGTTAATGGTAATTATGAAATGGATTTTGAAGATTTAGAAGAAAAATTAAAAACTAAGTCTGTACAGATCATTATTCTCTGTAATCCTCATAATCCGGTAGGACGTGTTTGGAACAAACAAGAAATAAACCAATTAATACATTTAGCAGATAAACATGGTGTTACTATTATTAGTGACGAGATTCATTCTGATATTATTTACGGAACAACTCAATTTAACAGTATCGCTTCTTTCGATCAAACTAAACATATCACTGTTTTAGGATCACCAGCTAAAACTTTTGGTATGCAAAGCATTTCGAATGGATATTTATACATCCAAGATGAAACTATTTTTAAACAAATAAAGCATATTGCTGAAGCTATGTATCTTAATCATGGAAATGCATTTACGACATTTGCTACCATAGCAGCGTATACAAAAGGAGAAACATGGGTAAATGAATTAATAGCTTATTTAGAAGAAACATTAGATTGGATTACTCAATTCATGAAAAAAGATTTGCCTCAAATAAAATGGTTTTCACCTCAAGGAACCTATCAAATTTGGATGGATTTTAGCGAATTACAACTTACTAATGATCAACTAAATGAATTACTATTTAAAAAAGCCAAATTAGGTTTAACTCCTGGAGGCTGGTTTGGTAAAGAGTTTTTACAATTCATGAGAATGAATATTGCTTCACCAAAAGCAAAAATTCAACAAGCTTTTCAACAATTAAAAGAAGTGATTAATGAAAATTTATGATACGCTAATTATTGGCGGAGGCCAAGCAGGATTATCAGTTGCATATTTTCTAAGGCGACATAAATTAAATTATCTTATTATAGACGATCAAAATAATGCTGGAGGTTCTTGGTTACAAACTTGGGATAGTTTAAAGCTATTTTCTCCAACAGAATATAGTTCTTTATCGGGATGGATGATGCCAAAAAGCGAAAAAGAATATCCAACAAAAACGGAATTTATCAACTACTTAGAAGCTTATGAGAAACGTTATGCTTTTCCAATTCAACGAAGTACTAAAGTACATTCTGTAGTGAAAGAAGATGACCTCTTTAAAGTTGTAACCAACAAAGGTACTATATACAGTAAAACTTTAGTAAGTGCTACAGGTACAGCTAAACAACCTTTTACACCTAATTATCCAAATCAACATCTATTTACTGGACAACAACTACATTCTTCTGACTATAGAAATGCAAAAAACCTTAATGGGAAAAAAGTATTAATTATTGGAGGAGGAAATTCTGGAGCACAGATTTTAGCCGAAGTTTCAAAAATCGCACACACACAATGGATAACCTTGGAAGAACCTCATTTTTTACCAGATGATATTGATGGTCGCTATTTATTTAATGCAGCTAACCAACAATTTTTAGGAGATACGAATAATACTTCTTCAGAAATAAAAGCTTCGTTAAGCAATATTGTAATGGTAGAAAGCGTAAAAGAAGCAAGAACTAGAAATGTTTTACACGCCAAACGACCATTTAAAGCATTTTATGAAAATGGTATCATTTGGCAAGATAATACTAAAGATTCTTTCGACGTTGTTATTTGGTGTACAGGATTTAAAGCTAATCTAAACCACCTTCAATCATTAAATATTATTGAAAATCATCGTATACAAACAAAACACACACGTGCTGTACGTGAACCAAACTTATGGTTAGTAGGTTATGGAAATTGGACAGGTTTTGCTTCAGCAACAATTTATGGAGTTGGAAAAACAGCTAGACAAACGGTAAAAGAGATTTATGAAACATTAAAAACAACATAAAGTTGCATCATTTTTAAAACTTTTCGTCTTGTAGGTTAAAATCAATGTTTAATTATAATTTTTAACCAATGTCATTTAACTTTAAACCAACAGTATTTGCATTTTTCATCGTTTTTTTCTCAGTATATACTACAACTGTATTTGCTCAATCTTCTTGTTGCGGAGGAAGTAAAAAAGAAAAAGTAACTTGTACTACAGATGATAAAGAAACAAATAAAAAAGCATCATGTGACACAACTAAAGAAAACACCAAAGCAACATCTGGATGTTTACCTTCTAGCTGTCGTGGAGCAAAAACAAAATTTGGAGAAGCAAAGGTTATCTCTAACCTAAGAAAAAATTTAATAGCGATTAAAGCTAAAATGGAAGCGTCTAAATCTCCTCGTTTTGATGCTCGCTCATACGATATTCATGGTATTATAGGTAAAACGGATGATGAAAGCTTACAAATAATTGTTAGAGAAATAAAATTGATAGAAAAAGAATTTTCAAGTAAAACAAATTTTAAATTTTTAGCTTTTACACTACCTAAAAATAAGGCCAACCAAATAATATACTTAGAGAATCGATTAAATTCAATAAAAAAAAACCTATAACATAATTATACAATTATTCAACATGTAGTCGAATTATTTCACCTTTCGACTACATGATATATTTCATTTTTAATCGGTTATGATTTTCAGAAAAATAATTAGTCTTTCCATAGGAATAAGTGTTATTATTTTAATTGTAACTGGGATTTTATCCTATTTCCAAGACTACTCTTCTAGTATTGCTACTTTACATACTCTTTTCGGGATTCTATTTTCATTAGGTGTACTATTTCATTTTAAAAATAATTTCCGTTCTATAAAACTATACACCAAGGGGAAAACTGTAAGTCTTTTAGGCCTACTTAGCTTGTTACTTTTATTAGGAGGCGTTTATCAAATAACTCCGTTGAACCAATTAATGAATTTTAGTGCTAAACAAAAAGCTAGTACAAAAAAAGAACTAAATCAAACTACTTATCAACTAGTAGAGATGAATACAACAAAGGATATTAAACTAATTATTGATCTCCTACGTTCTGAACATTATTGGCATCCACAAATGGCTATTTGGATTGAGGATGAAAAAGGAAATTATATAGAAACCTTGTTTGTATCCAAAGCAACTGCAAAAGGTCTATTCTTCGGAGGGAGAAGTAAAAGTAATTTTAAAAATTTCGATAAAAACAAAAATATATTAGGTGAATACAGACGTGTTAATGCTTTACCCGTTTGGTCATATAAACGCAATGTAAAATATACAGATGGAATGTATGTACCTCCAAGTAACCAACCTTTACCAGATGCTATAACAGGCGCAACAATTACTGACAATTTTAAATTAAATACGTCAATTGAACCTCTTGAAAAGTTTGTGTTAAAAATTGAAATTAATGTTGCTTTCGATGATAATGAATATTATTCAGAATATGATTTCCCCGAAGATGCTATATTTCATAATGGAACCGGTCAATTAGGACAACCTTCAATAATTTTTAGCACAAACATAGATATGAATTATGGAAAAAATTATTACTTAATGGAACTCATAGGACATGGACATCATTCAGGGCAAAATGGAACTATTTATCCAGATCTATCAACCTTAACTACAGCAAAACAAATCGTAGAACGAATTGTTGTTGGAATTAAATAATTCGCACATCTTATTATCATTCTACGTTTAAAAATTTTAGTCCATGATACAAAGCTATTAGTGGAACCGATCGATGATGTTCATCTTTAAAATATTCTATTGCAAGATTTTGTTTTTCTTTCGATTTATTTTTTAACATCCTAAAGAAGTCATCATGCCTTTTTTTGTTCTTTTTATAGTTTGCCTCTCCTTGATTTGCCGTAGCGATATATAACTTTTTCTTAAACGATTTTGAAGAAACAGCTTCTACTCTATCTTCCATTACTTTTTCACTCCACCAGATACTTGGGTCTATAGAAATATAAAAATCAAAAATACTGTTCTCATCCATATATGCATTTAACGTTAACAATCCTCCTAAAGAATGACCAACCAAAGTTCTATCTGGTTCTGTTCTATATTTTTTATCTATAAAAGGAATTAATTCATGCTCTATGAATTTCAAGAATTTCTTACCTCCTCCCATATTATTAGGCCTTTTAATTTTTATTTTAGTTACTGTAAAATCTCTTCCTCTATCTACATTTTCTATAGCTATCAATATTGTTTTTGGCATTAAGTGGTTTCTATTTCTATCTGAACTCATAAAATCAACAACACCTATAGCCTCTTTAAAAAACACATCCCCATCTAATAAGATTAAAATTGGATATCTCTTATCTTTATTTGACGGATTATTATATCCTTCAGGAAGATGAATTAAGCAACTTCTTTCTTCGTTTAATACTTTCGAAAAAAGAGTTAGCTTATTATTATTTTGACTGAACAATGAATAAATTGCTAGAAGAAATAATATGGTTATTCTTTTTTTCATTTGTTTTATGATTGACTTGACAAAACTTTGTCTTATTTAGATGTATCTGTAAAAATATTCTTTTTTTCATTTTCAGAATATTTCTTCTTTAGATATACTACCTCCTAAATACAAAATACAATATCTATCAAACTTTTAAAAATATCGATAATCACACTATGTTGGTCTATTTTGTTTCTTAAAACTCAATTTTATATAGATTTTCGAACAGAATTAATCAAATCTTTAAAAATCAATAGTGATAAGCAATGATAGAAATAAGTAAAAAAATATTTTATTCGTTATGGATAGGAGTCATTTTAATAATGATTCTTCTATATCTTCAAAACCCTGAAATTATAACCCCTAACTATATTGTGGAATTCATTTCATCTTACAACAACGAAATAATGCTTGTTTACATTTTGATATCAATGGTAAGAGGCTTATTCTTAATACCAAGTACTCCATTTGTAATAGTTGGTGGGATTCTTTTTCCTGATAAACTATTACTAGTTTTATTTCTTTCAATGCTCGGAGTCATGTTTTCAGCAGTATTACTTTATTATTTTTCTGACATACTAAGCTTTAGCAACTACTTTGAAAAAACAAATTCAAAAATTACTAAAACATGGAAAGCACGATTACAAAGTAAAAAATCAACATATTATGTACTTGCATGGTCGTTCCTCCCTATAGTTCCAACTGATTTGATTTGCTATTTAGCCGGAATTGTTAAAATGCCATTTAAAAACATGCTATTTGGAGTATTCTTTGGAGAGCTCATCTTAGATATTTTCTATATCTATTTTGGCAATAGTCTTTTTTATTCATTCCTATAACACATTAAATGAGATCATTCTTTACTGAAGCTGTTAAAACAATTAAGACAAGTGGAACCATAAGACCAAGTTCAAAGTATTTAATTCAAAACTGCTTAGATGACTTAAACTTTAAAAATGCAAATCTTATTCTAGAGTTCGGGACCGGAAATGGCTGCATTACTGAGCAAATTCTAAACAAAATGAACGAAAATTCTATATTGATTTCATTTGAAACAAATAAAGTATTTTATGAATATTGTAAAGAGAAGTTCAAAAACACACCACAACTAATCATTTTGAACGAATCTGCTTTTCATTTTCCGAATAAAATTGCTAATTTTTCTTTATTAGAACCTGATTTAATTATCTCTAGCCTGCCATTACAGTTATTTGAAAAAACAGAAGTTTTAAGTTTTATTGTAAATATTCATAATTCATTGAGAAAAAATGGAACGTTTGTCCAATACCAATATTCTTTAGGAGTTTATAAAAAACTACAATATTATTTCAAAAAAGTAACTCTTAGATTAACATTACTAAATCTTCCTCCTGCATTTGTTTTTAAATGTTTGAAATAAATCTCCATAAAAAAATACCGCAAATTAGAAAGATTTCAAAACATCTCTACATACTAAAACCACCAAACGAAGTATACGCTTTATAACAATAAAACAGCTTTCTTAAAATCACGGTACAACCTAGGGTAGTCCCTTAGTTTATCAGGGTTAACCCTGAGTAGATATTCAGGGTGTTTTTTATAGTATCTTTTATTAAAAAACACTACGTTTGCAGCAAAATACCCCCTAAATATGGCACATTCCCCTAAGCAATCTGCTTTAACCTGTATAACATATAGTTATAAATTGTTTAATTAATTGACCCCAAAAGTTCTATATCCAGGGGGCTTTTTTCCCTATAAAAATCAAATAATATAAAAACAACCGTGGTTGCATCCTTGCTATGGAAGTTACATACAATAACTTCATTACAAACAATTTATTTGAAGCAATCATAAAAACAAAAACAATTCCCTAATAATGGTTAAGAATTTAATTCTAATCCCTACAATTCTCTTATTTCTAAGCTTTTTTCAAGTACACGGACAAAAGTATGTATCACCTTCAGGTAATGATGAAAATAATGGCACAATTAGCTCTCCTTTTAAAACAATTTCAAAAGGAATAAAAGCATTAAGAAGTGGTGATATTTTATATGTAAGAGAAGGTATATATCATGAAACAGCAAAAATTAACAGTAAACGAGGAAGTAAAGATGCGCCGATAATAATTAAAAATTATCAAAATGAGAAAGTACTTATTGATGGATCTCAACCTATCGAAGAGTTAGCTATTGGTGATTGGGTTCAACATAAAGACAATATTTATAAAATTCAATTAAATACAGACATTACTCAAGTATTTGTTGACCGTGTATGGATGATGGCAGCCAGATGGCCTAATGCACGTTTTGACAAAGGAGAAGGATGGGATCAGAAAAAAACATGGGCTCAAGGAAATGAAAATCTGTCTGGTAAAACAGTCCTATACGACGATCCGCAAAACGGACATAATCTTGCAGCAACTGGCATAGATGTTACGGGAGCAATGGCTGTAATGAATACTGGTAAGTTTGTATCATGTTGTCGTTTAGTAGAATCTCACGAAGCAGGTCAGGACTACTTTGAATTTAAACCTTTTCCCCGTTATTTACCTGTACAGAATTACTATTTCTTAGAAGGTAAATTAGAATTTCTTGATAATGAAACTGAATGGTACTTTGATAATGTAGAAAAAGTATTATATCTATGGACTCTTGGTGGCGGTAAACCAAGAAATGTACGTGTAAAAACAATGGGACGCGGTATGGACTTTTTTAAAAGTGATAATATTAAAGTCCAAGGAATAGATTTCTTTGCTTGTAATTTTAGAATACTTAGATGTGATGCAATTACAATAGAAGATTGTGATTTTGATTATCCTACTTACAACAAAAGAGCTTTAGGCGTTACCGGCTTAGACAGAGCTATCGAAATACGAAAAGGTTCTAACAGTAAAATAATTAATTGCGCATTTCGCAATACAGATGGTATGGGATTAAGAACTCTAGCATCTAATAATATTACAGTTGAGAACTGTGAGTTTACGAATATAGATTATACAGTCGCTCATCAACCTATGGGAGGAGGAGCAGTTGTTTTTAGAGGTGGCTCAAATTGTGTGTTTAGAAGAAACACTGTAACAACTTCTGGATCTGCCAGAGGAATAGGTTTTGATAATAAATCGGTCTTAGAATTGAATTACATAAGCAATCTAGGACACTTACAAAGTGATGGTTCTTCAGCTGAATTTGGAGGCGGAGCTAAGGACATGCTCTTTACCCATAACTGGTTTGATTCCAACAGAAAAACTTCTGCTAGATTTAGCGATGGACCACGTGGTGTATTACCAAGCGGTGGAATGCGTACTGGTATTTTGAAAAATAATGTTACAACAAATCCTGCACAGAAAATTACTTTTATGGTTAAAGGTGATGAAAGACAAGTCTACAATAACGTAGCAGAAACAAACATTGTATTTGCTGATACTTCTGGCGATCCTCGTAATAGTGGTATCCATAAAAATTCTATCAGCGCTAATAATGCTACAGCTAGATACGTTTCAAGAGTATTTCCTTCTTATAGCAAGCCTTCTGGTACTCATAAGACTAATTACGAATCTGAAGGTAATTTAGAAGCTTTTAAAAAATTATTCTTCGATTGGGACAACAAAGATTTTCGACCTAGACCAAATTCAGGTTTAGTTGATAAGGGAAGTGTAATCGCAGGAGTAAATGATCTATACCGTGGTTTAGCTCCAGACATAGGTGCTTATGAATTAGGTGATGATAATTATTGGATACCAGGAAGACAATTAAAACTACCATCACATCCTATCCCTGCTAACGGAGGTAAGACTACATATGAAAGAGTAGATTTAATATGGCTTCATGCATATAAATCAGTAGAAGCTGAAGTGTTTTTTGGAGAATCTGAATCTTCTTTACAAAGTTTAGGACGTCATAGAAACAATATTGTTAATCCTGGTGAGCTTACTGAAGAGAAAACTTATTACTGGCGTGTAGACCCAGTAGTTAATGGTGAGGTTAAACGCGGAAAAGTATGGCATTTTACTGCTGGTGTAAATACAATAAACAAACCAATTAACGTATTAGATAAAGATTCTTATAAAGTGTACCCTAACCCTAATACCGGAGATGTATTTATTGAAATACCTATTCCTGATGCAAAGGTCACTATTTACAGCCTTAATGGACAGTTAATCTTAACTAAACATATAAATAATCAATTTGATCAACTTGAAATAAACAAACTTGCTACAGGTGTTTATATCGTCCAATTTGAAAAAAATGGGTATTTCATTCAAAAGAAAATCATTAAAATGTAGAATCTTTTAATAGTCTACATTCGTATTAGGATAACCTAACAAAAACTAAGAAAAAAAGAACACTTTAATGAGTGTTCTTTTTTTCTTAGTTTTTAAATTATAGTATGTTATTAAATAACATCTACTGATATAAAATATTACTCTTTTTTATCTAATTGAAATACCCCTCTACCTAAAGGCAATACGTCTCTTCCTATTTGTTCTTTTAATAAATTACTTAGCATAATATACCAAGCAACAAGAGCCGCACCGATAAATAAAATTGCAGAAATCGTTGAAGCAATAGCAATTCCTTTATTGCCTAATACAGAAGTTACCATTCCCAATACTACACAAGCAAATAATAAAAATAACGCTAGATTTTTTTGAGCTGCAACTATCGTAAATAATATAGATAATAACGCCCAACAAGAAATTAAAACAGCAATATCGTTAGAAGTACTTACAAACAAGCCAAAATGATTTGACACTAAAATTAATGGAAGTGTAATCCAAAAAGCTCCATAACTTATAAAAACTGCATATCCAAAATTATCACGTAATCGTAAAAACTGAAATCCAGCTATAAGTTGTACAAATCCTCCAAAAATTGCTCCTATGTATATTGCCGGACCTTCATCTATCCAGCCTAAATTGAAAAACTGTAATAATAACGATGATAGTCCAAAACCAGCCAATCCTGCAACAGCAGGATCTGAATAAAGTTGTGTGTTATTAGTTAATGTCATTGTTTGTGATTTCTGAATACTGTCGAGTTTTTTAAATTTTCATTACAAACTATCACTAACATGATTCTTTTTTATTTAGAACCGATGTAAATTAAATAATTATTGAAATTAAAGTCTTTCTTTAACGACACAATTACAAATCAAACATATCAAATACAACATGTTAGAATCATTTATCAAAATCGTAACTCTTCCAAATTTCTTATTAAATAATATACTTACTTACATCCCTTCATTTGAAACTATAATACAACAGCAAACACCACGTAAAGTTCCTATAACCGTAAGAGCTTCGCATTCTCGTTATAAAAACCAATAATACGATGGAAATATTCGAGTATATTAAAAGCGGGTTATCTGTTTTAAGTGAAATCGTAAATTATATTGGAGTTCTTATTTTAATGTATGGATTTGCCAAAGGGTTAATCCAGTTAATTAAAAATGAAACCTCTAAGAAGAAAAATGATGATTTTTTCAATTCTATACAAAACTTACGATCCAAGATAGGATTATACATCCTCTTAGCTCTTGATTTTTTAATTGCCGCAGATATTATAGATTCTGTAATTCATCGGAATTTAGACGAACTCACTAAACTAGGAATTGTAATTGTCATAAGAATTGCTATCGGTTATTTTTTAGGAAAAGAAATCGCCGAAATCCACGAAGCAAAACCACATCATAAAAAAGACAATTCACCACAATAATCACGAACATAACCAATAGTAATTTAATCCAATAAACTATGCTCATCACAATCCAAATTTTCTTAGCCTTTCTGGCACTCTATTTTGGTATTGGATTCTTATTTGGACTCTATTTCATATTCAAAGCAGCTCCAAAAATCGATCCTCTTATTTCACACAGTAAAAAAAGTGTACGACTTTTATTGTTTCCTGGAGCCATAGCTATGTGGCCTTTTTTAGTATTGAAACTTTTTAAAAATTAAAGAATGACTTCAGGCTTAAGAAAAACACATAGATATGTATGGCTTGTACTTATCCTAGTTATGCCAATACTCATGTATTTTGCAATACAAAATGATCCTT
This sequence comes from Tenacibaculum amylolyticum, assembly GCF_964511145.1. Lineage (NCBI taxonomy): Bacteria > Pseudomonadati > Bacteroidota > Flavobacteriia > Flavobacteriales > Flavobacteriaceae > Tenacibaculum > Tenacibaculum amylolyticum. Next base: position 9,471 of record NZ_CAZEFZ010000042.1, on the reverse strand, counting down.
ATACTGTTTTAGAAAATACAAAAACAGTAAAAGAACCTTCATCTTTCATTAGTAAAAACGAACATCTTAGTTATCAAAAGAAAGGAGTAGCATTGCTTATTTTAATTAAAAAACCCTTTAAAAATGCTTCTGTAGCCGTATATGAATTACAAAATGGTGAGCAAGGAGATATATTAGGTGAAATAGCTAGTGCTCAAGAAACATATGCTTTTAACATAAATGCAAATGCTGATGGTTTCTTGTTATACGATGTGATTAAAAAAGAAGCAATAACAAAAATTAAATTTTAGATGGGGTTAGATTATCAGTTAGTACTTTGGAATAAAAACAAAAAAAAATACGATCGTATTATTCTTTTGTTTATGCTGCTATACCTCATCCTTTTTGCAGCAATAAGCCTTATCTTTTTTAAAGATATAACACCAGAAACATTAATTATAAGAGCTTTTGGAACCTTAGCCATTTTAATGTTACATATTATTTTAGCAATAGGTCCGTTAGCTAGATTAAACTCTAAATTTCTACCATTACTATACAACAGAAGACATTTAGGAGTTAGCATGTTTATTGCTGGTTTAATTCATGGAGGGTTTGCTATATTTCAATTTCAAGCCTTGGGAAATGAAAATCCAATTTATTCCTTATTTACTTCAAATATGGATTACACTTCATTGGCTAACTTCCCTTTTCAAATACTTGGTTTTTTTGCGCTAATTATTTTATTCTTTATGGCGGCAACCAGTCATGATTTTTGGCTCAAGAACTTAAGTCCAAAAGTTTGGAAACGTTTACATATGCTAGTATACCTTGCGTATACTTTATTAATCATGCATGTTTTCTTAGGACATTTCCAGCAAAATAGCTCTCCAATTACTGTAGGATTATTAACTGTAGGATTTTTCACAATTGCAATTTTGCATATCGCAGCCGCATTTAAAGAAGCTAAAATTGACAATGAAAAGCATAAAACCTTAGCCGACGGATGGCAATATGTTTGTGAGATTGATGAAATAGTAACTGATAGAGCTAAAATTTTCACAGTTGCGAATGAACGTGTTGCTGTTTTTAAATATGAGAATAAATTATCTGCAATTCATAATGTTTGTAAACATCAAGGAGGTCCTTTAGGAGAAGGAAAAATTATTGATGGTTGCATTACCTGCCCTTGGCATGGATATCAATATTTACCTGCTAATGGACAATCACCACCACCTTTTACTGAAAAAGTAGCTACTTATAATTTAAAAGTAATTGATAATAGTATATATATTTTTCCAAAAGCACTAGAAGAAGGAACACCTGTAGAACCTGTAAAATTTTAAAAAATGGAAAACAAAAAAGATGAGTTTTATGTAGGTTACAACAATAATGTACCTAAACAAACAGGACGTTTGCTAAAAAAAACAGTGTGGATTTTCTTGTTCGTTATTATAATTTTTGTAGTTGTATTTAGTTACAATCAAAATCCTTTTAATAACGGTTCTTTTGAATTAACCAAAGAAAGTAAAGTTACAGGAGTTTATCATGAAAGCCCCTACCCTATGCTTCGAGTTCAACTTGGGAAAAATACTTATAAGAATATTTTATTACTTGGGTTTGGAAAATTTGGTGCAAAAAAATACATCAATGAGCTAGAAGAAACAGATAAAGATATTCTGAATAAGGAAATGACTATTGACGGTAACCTTATCTATTACAACGGAAAAACCTTATTACAAATTTCAGACGAACAAAATATTATTGTACATAAAGACAAACAAGGAAAAGACATTCCATTACAAATTGTTGATGAATATACACTAGAAGGAGAGATTGTAGATCCTAAATGTTATTTCGGTGTTATGAAACCTGGTAAAGGAAAAATCCACAGAAGCTGTGCTGTGCGATGTATTTCAGGAGGCATTCCACCTGTATTCGCTTCAACAGATGTAAATAATGTAACTAGCTATTTCTTAATTACTGATATGGACGGAAATCCTGTAAACAAAGAAGTATTACCTTATGTAGGACAACCTGCAAGAATAAGAGGACTTGTAGAAAAGTATAGCGATAGCTGGTTTCGTATAAAAATAGATGCAAACGCTATTGAATTACTCAATAAAAAATCTACTATTTATTAAGTAGTAGATTTTTTACTTCATTCCAATATTTCTTCAAAAGAGTGATTAATTAAAAACTGAACTGAAATAAGCTTACACTTTAATTAAGATTGTTTTAACATCAATAATCTTCAAACCGCTTGTTTTTTGTTTAAATCTTTTATATTTTTGTTAAACAAAAAGTCATAATCGTTAAACATAAATAAATTTGATCATAATATTATGCAAATTGATGAGGAATAATTAGCTTTTCTTAAACTTATATTTACATTTGCAGACATTTTGATATATAATGATTATTTTTAATATAGCAGCATTTATTAAAATAAATTATTGTAAAATATTTTAAGTAATCAAAAAGTCAAACGACTAGTTTATAAAGTACGATAATTAAATCTTATTAGTTATGACATTATTAGAAAAAGCATCTGAATTCGAGAACAGAAAATTTAAGTTCGTTACAACAAGTGATAGGATTCTAGCTTCAAGAGAAGTTAAAGCTTTAATTTTAGAAATAAACGAAGAATATAAAAAAAGCAAAGACAGTGCTCTAATGGAAGCCATGAAGAGGTTAACTGTAGTTAAGCAACGAATCGAAAAAAGATTAAAAGGGAAACCTTTAACTGCTTAAAGCTATAAAAAACACACCAACAACAATGTCTGTTTACACTATTGAAATAAATGATATTAAAGGATCAAAACTAGATTTCAATAATTTTAAAGGAAAAAAAATATTATTTGTCAATGTAGCTTCTCAATGTGGTTTTACACCGCAGTACAAAGAATTACAAGAGCTATCTAATACCTTTAAAGACACATTGGTTGTTGTTGGTGTACCTTGCAATCAATTTGGTTCTCAAGAACCTGGTACCTCCTCACAAATTCAAGAATTCTGTTCCTTAAATTATGGAGTAACTTTTCCTATAACTGAAAAAATTCAAGTGAAAGGAAAAGACAAACATCCCTTATACAGTTTTTTAACAGATAAAAAACTAAATGTAAAAAAGAATTCTTCTGTTAAATGGAATTTTCAAAAATATTTAGTTGATGAAAAAGGAAATTTAATAGACTATTGGTTTTCACTAACTAAACCTATGAGCAAAAAAATCACAAAACACCTCAACTAGTGAACAAAACCAAACTTACCCTCATTTTTCTAATTATCAATTTTCTTGGGCTTTGGTTCGGAACTTTATTAATGAATAATGGTCCACAAAGCGAATGGTATTTCAATCTAAGTAAAGCTCCATGGACACCTCCAGGCTGGGTATTTGGAACTGCTTGGACAATTATTATGATTTGCTTTTCGATTTATTTAGGAGATTTATTTTCAAAGAACAATACTAAGAACATACAGTTAGCTTTTATCATTCAATTTATACTGAATGTTAGTTGGAACTATGTTTTTTTTAATCAACATCTAGTTAGTTTAGGACTCATTGTATTATTACTACTTAATGTGGTTTTATACTATTTCTTTTTTAGCTTAAAAAAGAATATGACTACAATGAGATTTCTACTGTTACCTTACATGGTATGGATGAGTATTGCTACTTCTTTGAATCTTTATATCCTAATTCATAATTAAATGAAATTATACCAGCTTCACAAAAAACAAAACCTGCCTATTACTGTAGAACAGGCTTGGAATTTTTTATCTAGTCCCCAAAATTTAAAAACCATTACACCAGATTATATGGGATTCCATATTCTCTCTGGTGCAGACAGACCAATGTATCCAGGTCAAATCATACAATATATAGTAACTCCTGTTTTAGGAATTAAAACCAAATGGGTTACAGAAATTACACATGTGGTTGATCAAAAATACTTTGTTGATGAACAAAGATTTGGACCTTACGCACTTTGGCATCATAAACACTTTATAAAACCTATAGAAGGCGGAGTAGAAATGGAAGATATTATAGACTATAAAGTTCCTATGGGAATTCTTGGGCAATTAGTACATCCTTTTTTAGTAAAACCTAAACTTGAAGAAATTTTTGCATATCGACAAAAAAAACTGATTGAACTTTTTGGTGAATATAATGGATAAAGTAAATGTATTTTGGTTTCGAAGAGACTTGCGTTTAGATGATAACAATGGATTATTTGAAGCATTAAAAAGTGGTAAGAAAGTAATTCCTATTTTTATTTTTGATAAAAATATTCTGGAAAAACTACCAGAAGATGATGCCCGTGTGAATTTTATATACACTCAACTACAAAAAATCAATGCAATACTTCATACTGCAAATAGTAGTTTGCAAGTATTTTACGGAACTCCACAAGACACCTTTAAACACTTAACAACACTTTTTAATATTGATAGCGTATACACAAACAAAGATTATGAACCCTATGCTATTAAACGTGATACAGAAATTAGAGATTTTCTAAATGCAAATAATATAAACTTCTATTCATATAAAGATCATGTAATTTTTGAGGAAAATGAAATCACAAAGGATGACGGTACTCCATATAAAGTTTACACACCTTATTCTAAAAAATGGTTAACTACTTTTCAACCTAGTCAACTTACGTCTTTTCCTTCTGAAGCACTTATACAGAATTTTTACCCCTTAGATAAAAAAGAGATCATTTCTCTAACTGAGTTAGGCTTCAAAACTTCTTTTATTAAAGTTCCTGATTATAAAATCACTTCAACTTTAATTAACGAATACGAAGCTAAAAGAAATTTTCCAGCCATTAATGCAACTTCTAAATTAGGAATACATCTACGTTTTGGTACTATATCAGTAAGAAAAGCTGTTCTAGAAGCTAAAAAAAGTGACAATCCTACTTTCCTAAAAGAACTTATTTGGCGTGAGTTTTTCATACAAATACTTTGGCATTACCCTAAGACAATTACAAAAGCCTTTAAACCTAAATATGATGCAATTATCTGGAGAAACAATCGTACAGAATTTGAACATTGGTGTAACGGGACAACTGGATATCCATTAGTAGATGCAGGAATGCGCGAATTAAATAATACAGGTTTTATGCACAATAGAGTACGTATGCTTGTAGGGAGCTTTTTATGCAAACATTTATTGATCGATTGGCGCTGGGGAGAAGCATATTTCGCAGAAAAATTACTAGATTTTGAATTAGCAAGTAATGTAGGGAATTGGCAATGGGTTGCTGGTTGTGGTGTAGATGCAGCTCCATATTTTAGAATATTTAATCCTACGACTCAAATTCAAAAATTCGACAAACAATTAATTTATATAAAAAAATGGGTTCCCAATTTTCAAGAGCTCACCTACCCTACACAAATAGTAGATCATAAGTTTGCTAGAGAAAGATGTCTAGCCACATACAAAGAAGCATTGAATTAATGCTTCTTTTGCTTTTCTTCAACTTTACATTCATAAGTGTAATTAAAACACTTTATACATATATATTATAATTTCCTTCAACTTTTTTAACAAATCGTTACTGTTTTATATATCAACATAATTAACATCATCTTTTTTCATTACCTTAAATGTTTTTTAAATGATTTTATAGATGAAATAATACAACTTCACCTCCCCCAAATCAGTAACCAAAAACCCTCGATAAAATGAAAACACTTAACTCAATTGTTTTTCATGTGCTATTAGTATGCCTATTCAGCACACCACTACAACTTTTACCTCAAGAAAAAAACAACATGTTTTTTGCAACAATGGAAACACGAGATGCGCAAAGTCTAAAAATTGAACATCCCAATGAAATCCAAATTATCCGATCCTCCAATGGTTTGAGTGCCGTAAAACTCTCTCACAATGCTGCCGAAGAATTGCACCATAAAATTCTAACACATGGACCAGGTTTTATCTACGAACCATCAAAAGAAAGTGCCTTAGCAAATCTAAGTCTTAAAAACAGGGCAACGTACCAAGGACGAAATCTTGCTGCTAAATTTTCTATTTCTCAAGAAACTCTTGTTAGACAAAGCTTAGACTTGGTAAACAATAATAATATTGCTGCACAAATACAAGAATTAGAAGCCTATGGTACTCGTTATCATACTACCAATAGTGCTCGTCAATCTGTATTAGATTTAAAAACTCGCTGGGAAAACATGGCTTCAGGAAGAAGTGATGTTTCCGTCAGAATTGTAAATCATACTAGCACGAATATGCCTTCTGTAGTTATGACAATTACAGGATCTGAAACACCTGATGAATATGTAATTATAGGTGGTCACATAGACTCTACAGCTAGCGGAGGAAACAGTAATAACGCACCTGGTGCTGATGATAATGCTTCTGGTATAGCAACTATTACCGAAGCTGCTCGTGTATTATTCGAAATGAATTTTACTCCTAAACGCACTATTGAATTCATGGCTTATGCTGCTGAAGAAGTAGGCTTAAGAGGTTCTAGAGAAATCGCTCAAGATTACAAAAACAGAAATATTAATGTTGTTTCTTATTTACAATTAGACATGACTAATTACAAAGGCTCTTCTGAAGATATCTACATCTCTACAGATACATTTAACGATGATGATTTAAATAACTTCCTTATTGAATTAATTAATTTTTATAATGCTTCTGGTACTCATAAATTAACCTATGCTACCACGCAATGTAACTATGGTTGTTCAGATCATTATAGTTGGGCACAACAAGGATACGATGTTGCTTTTCCTTTTGAAGCAAGTTTTAGAGAAAGCAATCCCCATATTCATACTACCAGAGATACTTTTGATAGATCTCCTACCCCAAATGCAACACATGCTGCAAAATTTGCTAAGCTAGCTTTAGAATATCTTATTGAGATTTCTAATGGTCATAGCAATACAGATCCAGGTGGTGAAGATTGTACACAAACAGTTAGTAGTTTTCCCTATAACGCTTCTTTTGAGAGCTCTTTTGAAAACTGGAAACAAAGTACTAACGATGATTTAGATTTTTCCAGAAACTCAAGCGGTACTCCATCAAACAACACTGGCCCAGCAAGTGCTACAGATGGTAGTTATTATTTGTATGTAGAAGCTTCTGGAAATGGAAGTGGTTTCCCTAATAAGAATGCTATATTAACTTCTCCATGTTTTAACTTTTCTTCACTATCACAACCAGAGCTAACATTTCAATACCATATGTTTGGAAGCGCTATTAACACCTTAACTGTCGAAGCAAAAAACAGTAGCGAAACAGTATGGAATCAGGTTTTTAGTCAATCTGGAGATCAAGGGAATTCATGGTTAACAGCTACTGTAAACCTTAACAATTACTCAAATCAAACAGAAGTACAACTTCGTTTCTCAGTAACAACAGGAACAGGAAATAGCGGATGGCAAAGTGATATTGCTATTGATGCTGTTTCAATACAAAATGGTTCAACTGATCCTACACCAACTTGCAATGCTTTAAATTTTAACGACTTTGCTATCAGTTCTTTTTCTAACCAAGATTCCGATGGAACTTCTAGTGTAGGAAATAATGGAGCTTCACTTACCCTAACAAATAATACTTGGAAACATATTTTACTCAACTATGATGTAACTCCAAATACTGTAATAGAATTTGAATTCAATAGTTCTAATGAAGGGGAAATTCATGCCATTGGTTTTGAAAACGACAATAACCTATCAGCAAACCGTTATTTTAAAGTTCATGGAACTCAAAATTATGGTGTTACCAATTATGACACATATACTAACGGAACACAAATATTCACTATTCCTGTTGGAAGTTTTTACACAGGTACTATGGACAGACTTGTTTTCATAAACGATAATGATGCTGGCTCAGGAAATAATTCAACATTTAGTAATGTAAAAATTTATGAAGGTAGCTGCAATGGTTCAATTACAACTAAGAATTTTGCAAAACTAATTCCTATTCTAGGAAATCAACCAGAAGGAATATTACCAAATACACTTATTAGTCCTAACCCTACTTCTAACTATATCAACATTACCATCAAAAACAACAGTAACAATGCATTAGTTACTATGAATCTTTATGATAGTAATGGAAAGTTATTATTAAAAAAGACTACAACAGAAAATGGAAAGAATCATATTTCTCTTGAAAAACTATCTTTAAGTAGCGGTATCTATTTTGTAAAAATAGTCACTCAAGGAGAAGGCTCATTAACAGAAAAAATACTCATAAAGTAATATTAATAATTATGAAAAACTAAGAAAGGAAGTTGTCTAAAAATATTTTCAGGCAACTTCTTTTTTTATATAAAATTTGATTTTTTTAAACAACAAGTACTATAAAAATTCTCTATTCAATTCATCAAATAAAACAATCTAACCATCCCTCGAAATTAGCTAATAAGCTATAAAAAACTAGTCACTCAACCTCTGCAATTACTAAAAGCGCCTTTTTTTTCGTAAATTATTAAGGATTAACTCAAAATCCATTTACGTCATGAAAAAAATATTAGTGCCCATAGACTTTTCAGAGCAATCTGAAAATGCGCTAGAAACAGCAGCTTATTACGCCAGAACATATGGTTACGAAATTATAGCTATGCATATGCTAGAAGTATCTACAGCTACAATCATTAATGCCAATACCACTAAAGAAACTGTCCTATATTTAAAACTTGCAGAAAAAAGGTTTAATACATTTTTAGATAAAGAGTACCTAAAGGATATAAAAATCACTCCAATTATTAAACATTATAAAATTTTCACAGAGTTAAATGACGTTTCTAAAGAGGAAAAAATAAATCTCATTATTATGGGATCTAAAGGGGCAACAGGGTTTAAAGAATTTTTTATAGGCTCTACTGCTCAAAAAGTAATTCGTCATTCAGATGTACCTGTGTTAGTCGTAAAAGACAAACCTATGGCTAACGGTTTTAAAAAGGCCATTTTTGCTTGCGACTTTTCAGACGATTCTATTGGCCCTTATAGAAGAATTAAACGATTTTGTAACTTTATTAATCTAGAAACGAAAATGGTGTATATAAATACTCCTGGAAAATCGTTTGTTAGTTCTTCTGAAATGAGAGCATCTGTAAAAAGTTTTTTTGAGAAAGCAGATAATAATTCACACTATATAGACGACGTACATTATATTTCAGATTACACTATTGAAGCAGGTATTACCAACTTCGCAAAAAATTATGATGCAGATCTTATTATTATGACAACCCATGGAAGAAGTGGTTTTTCTCAACTGTTCGATCACAGTATTACTGAAGATGTAGCCAATCACTCACCCATACCAGTCATCTCTTTTAAGATACTTCCAGAACATATTAGAAAGCAAAAAAAACAAAAAAATTAAAAAAAGTTTGCCAGTTTTAAAAAACGTTATATATTTGCATCGCTTTTCGCAATAGCCGATATAGCTCAGCTGGCTAGAGCAGCTGATTTGTAATCAGCAGGTCGTGGGTTCGAGTCCCT
>NZ_CAZEFZ010000041.1:0-2578 GCF_964511145.1 Tenacibaculum amylolyticum | reverse complement strand
CCATTAGTGTCATACCTTATGCAAAAAATTGAGTTTCGACCATATTTTCACTCGCGTTTACCCTTAAAAAACTACCGCTTTTTATGTTAAAGAACGTGCCACTAAATATACGGATTGGTATTTATTTATCCTTTTCTTTTTGAGGTTATTTGTCATACAAAAACACATCTTGCTTTTTTGGCCGTCCAAGGTATTTTTACTGTAAAAATTCATTGGTTTTATTGAGCTGGCAGCGTTTTTACAGTAAAAGCGCATAAGAACCGTTTAAGCAAGATTCCCTAAAAGCCCTGTTATCAAAGGGATTGGAGCAATACAACACGGCTGCTGCGTGTTACCCTCTTGCTATACGTTTTCCATGTCCATACTGGATGGGATTCCTGTGTTTACAGGGGTTTTCGAGGGCTATCCAGTACAGATACTATATGGTGGCATTCCTTATTAATTGTAACCAACTAATAAACAATGTGTTATCTGTTTTTATATCCCAACTGCGTGTTATCCTCTTGCTATAGGATGTTTTTTGTCATCTGTGGCCACACGCACACATCTTGAAGTAATTGTTTGGGTGGGTCTTTTGAGCGTTGGCAACGTTTTTAAAGGTGATGAACTGTTAGGATCTGGCGTGGGGTTCATCAGCTTTAAAAATGCTAGCCCAAGTGGCGATTGAACGTCCCGTTTGAGTGGTTTTTAGTAATTTTTGCTGCAAAAAAATGCCTGTTTATGGGGCTTCCCAGAGGTTTTGCTGCAAATTTTAGTAAAAAGTGGTTTTTAAAGATTTCTGTAAACCCTTATGTTTAAAGGGATTGAGCCAATGTATCGCTGCGTTAGCACGGTACCCTCTTGCTTTACCCTTAGATTCGCACTTGTCATTTACATAGAGTTATCCCGTAAGATTATTACTCATTTTAATGAATAGTAGTCTTTAGTTCGGGATAAGCCTCCGTAATTGTAAATAGCAACCAACCGGTAGAGGGGAATTAGGTGCTGACAAAGTTCCAAGACTTAAGCTTTTAAAATCCTTTACCGGTTATCTCTGAACTGCATCAAATGGAAATTCAGGCTTACAGACCTAATATTAGGGTTTCGATGGTAATTCAGATTATTGATTGTATTTGCGTTCATATCTTATAAAATCTAACCTTTAAGTTTAAAGGTCTATATATTGTTATTCCTATAGAAGAATGGATGTTTTTTATCCTATATTATTCCTTCAATGATTATGAATAGCAACCAAACCGATAAAGGCGCATTAGTTGCTTCTCAAAGTTCCGGACTTAGGAATCTCGATTCAATCCTTTATCGGTTATCTTCTGAATTGGCATCAAATGGAAATTCAGGTTTATGGACCTAGTAAAAGGGATTAGATGGCACCTCAGATGCTTGGTTGTATCTGATTTGTTTTGTTTCATTCTTTTAAATTTTTTATCATGGAAAAATTAGACTTTCTGTATTTTGTTGGTATTGATGTGTCCAAACAGACTTTTGATGTAGCTATCTTAAATGACGGGAATACAAAATCATTTGTGTTCGACAATACCCAAAAAGGTGTCAAGGCGTTTTTGAGGCTATTGAAAAACCAGCATATCTCCTTAAACAACACTCTTATCTGTATGGAACATACAGGCGTATATGGTAACCTGTTAATTACCAAACTGGTCGAGGTAAAAGCGAACTTCTGTGTGGAAATGTCCTTGAGGATCGTTCGCAGTCTCGGCATACAACGGGGCAAGACAGACAAGCTTGATGCTATTCGTTTGGCACAATACGCACTCAAGCACTCTAAGGAAATGGAACTGTACAGACCGCTTCCTGATGTCCTCAAACAGGTTAAGATACTTATCAAGACCAGAGAGCAGTTGGTAAACTTTAAAGCTGATTTGAACAAGCATCCCAATGAGGTCAAGCTTTTTGATCCTGAGCTTGGCAAACTTGCACTAAAACAGGTCAAGAAGACCAGCAAGTGCCTTGATAATGAAATAAAGCGTATAGAGTCTGAACTGCATGCGCTTATCCTTTCTGATGAGAAACTCAATAAAACTGTTGGGCTTGTGACCTCTGTTACGGGAATTGGTGTCATGACCGCTCTATATTTTATAATATTTACCAATTTCTTTACACGTTATAAAGAAGCCAAACAATTGGCCTGTTATTGTGGTGTAGTGCCTTTTGAGCATACTTCTGGTTCTTCCGTACAGAAAAGATCCAGGGTGCACCATATTGCAAACAAAACGATGAAAAAACACCTGCATATGTGTGCCCTCTCCGCAGTTCGCCATGACCCAGAGCTTAAACTTTACTATGAAAGGAAGGCTAATGAAGGAAAGAACAAAATGCTCGTGCTTAACAACGTTAGGAACAAACTCGTTCTGAGGGTCTGTGCCGTGGTCAAAAGGCAAAAACCATATCGGAAAAGGGTGGCTTAACTTTAATATTTTGTTCAATTTTATTTTTTTCATTTTTTGCTTGGTTTTATCATGGAAATCTTTTCCCCTTACGACCAAAGGGAGTAATCATAAAAGGCCTCGCCGTCCAGCGAGCGCCGAACTTGACACGGACACACTGGCAAGCTACGCATTGC
>NZ_CAZEFZ010000040.1:18744-37630 GCF_964511145.1 Tenacibaculum amylolyticum | reverse complement strand
AATTGTAATGTCTGTACTACTCGGACCGTCGCCACCAAAATCATCATTGCTTACTACGGAAATCGTGACACTTCCATCTTCTGCAACTGTAGCTATATCATCATTCGCTGTTGGAGTGTCGTTTACTGGAGTTACTGTAATACTTACTGTAGCATTTGCACAATTTGTAGGACTAGCATTATCACAGACTGTATAGGTAAAAGTATCTGTCCCATTAAAATCTGTATCAGGAATATAAGTGACTATATCATCTGCTGGATTATTTGGAGTTCCTCCATTATTAACTGTTATAGTTCCATTACTTGGTGAACTAATTACTAAAGTTCCATCAGTTGGAATATCATTATCGTTATTAAAAATATCAATTACAACGCTATCGTCTTCTGGAACCGTCGCTGTATCATCAGAAGCTATCAAATTTATACAAACTGTTGCATCTGCTCCATTTTGACTAGCCCCAATACCTTGCCCAGTTCCTGTAATAGTCGGTACCCCTAACGTTGTAGGGGTACTTCCTACTACAATCCCTAAATTATCTGTAATTGAAATCCCTGATGTTCCTGTGTATCCTGGTCCTGAGTTCCCTCCTTGTAATGTTCCGCTTGCTGTAGTTAAGTTTGCTGAAGTTATTGTAACACTGTCTCCTTCTAAAGCATCTGGACATCCATCTCCATCGCTATCTAAATCTAAATCATTTGTTATTCCATCACCATCTGTATCTACACATGAAACGATTTGGAAGTTATACTTATCGAAATTAACGACATACACTGATAATGTTGTTACCCCTCTACTAGTGATAGAACCCCAATCATCTTGAGATGAAAGACTTGAATTTGGTAAAGTAGAGATTGCTTGATTACCTACGATATTTATCTGAGGATCGACAGTTCCTGGAATATATTCCCAAGTAGAACCATTTGATGTCATCGTTGTAGTTCTTACTGGATCTAATGCTTCCCAAATTGCATGGTTGATTGCTGTTGTATTTGTAATTGTTATTTCAACAGGTTCACTAAATGTAAATGTAACTGTCCCATTAACTCCAAAATCTCCTAGCTGCAAATCTCCTCCACCCAAATCTATTAAACCTGCGCCTGAAGTTGTATAAGCAACTCCATTTGAAAGTGTACCAGATGTTGATAAAACCGTTGATACACATCCTTCATCTGTATCTAAAATTCCATCATTATCGTCGTCTAAATCGATTCGATCAGCAATTGTATCTCCGTCTGAGTCTATTCCTGAACCATTTATTGTAATAATTAAATCTGCATTATCGAAACCAAATCCATCAGTTAACCTATAATTAAAGGTATCTGTAAGTGTTTGTCCTACTAAAAGAGCTTGTACTGTTGGGTTTGTCGTATCTGGTGTATATGTATAATTTCCATCTGGAGTTACAAATAAAGTTCCATACATCCCTGTAAAAAGAGTACCTCCAGCAGCAACGACTCCTCCGTCTATTTCTGAAATTACAATTGCTCCTGCTCCTCCTTGCCAATAAATATCTGATACTCCTGCTATTTGTGCTCCTTGATTAGCTGCTGTAGCGTGTGGACCATAGTTATAGCCTAATCTTAATTGATCTATTGGTTCTTCAAAAAATACATTTACATTTCCTGTTGCATCTGCTTCTACTGCTCTTCCTATACCGTAAAAGGTATTATTTCCTGCATCTACGACTCCTCCCGTAGTTACATATTGATAATTTGAATTAACTCCATTTAAAGTTCCTTCTATCTTGATTTGATCTTGCCATGTATTCGATTGAGAAAAATCAATATCAACAACTAAAAAGCCTAAATTATATACTGGTTCACTAAAATTTATAACTAATTCTGTATCGTCAGAAGGATTAGTAACACCGTCTATTGTAAAACCTAAATACCCTGTATGTCCTCCATTCATTTGAGTTAAAAATACCACTTGATTTTGATCTGGAACTCCAAAACTACTTGGGTCTGTTGATGTAAAATCTAAAGTTACTCCATTGACTGTTCTACTTGTTCCTCCTATTTCATCTGATAAATTTAAAAACACACTACCTTGAGTAAATTCGTTTTCCCAAACTAATGTGGACACTCCTCTATCTACCTCGTCTACTCCACCAGCTCCTACATCTGTAATTATATTCCCTTGCGTGTTTGCATCTGTAAATGCTGTTACAGCATCTTCATTATTTATTGCATCAGGAGCTTCATCTACCCCATCAATTCTTATTGTTAAAATTCCATAATCACTAATATTATTCGCATCTGTTACAGTGTATGATATAATATCCTGTAGACTTTCTCCTGCTCGTAATCCCGTTACCGACGCATTGTTTTCATCTACATTATAACTGTAACTACCATCAGACTGAATTGTTATTTCTCCATATAATGTTGTATATGTATTCCCTACCATAGCTGGATATACATCTACCTCTGTAACTACAATTGAACTTCCTGAATCATTTGCCAATACATTTCCTGTAATAGTACCTGTGTTATTAGCTGAAATAACATTATTTTCATCAATAACAGTTGGCGGTGTTGTAAATACTCTTATTGTAGATTGAGCACTTGCTGTATCTCCATTTGTATCTGTTATGGTAACTGTCATTACTCTTACTCCATCTGTATAAGGTGATGCTATATCACCGTATAAAACCATCTTTAAAAACTCTTGAAAATCTTCGTTTGGTATTGGATTTCCTGAATCTTCTGTAACTGTAAAGTCTGTACTCGAAACCTGTGTCATTCGAATTACTGACCCCGGAAACGTATATACATTAGTATCTACAGGTGGATTAAAAAAGTATAAGTCGAAACCTGCTCCATTATTAATTCCAAATAATTCACCATTTGAAGAATCTTGCACCCCAGACATTGTTATTGTAGCACTTGTTATTGTATTTGTAGTACTTGTTATTATTGGAGATATAACTGTTGAAAAAAGTCCTGTAGGTGTTGGTTGCATTTGAAAATCATGATCGTTTCCTGTTGCAATAGAATTTAAATCTATTGTAGGGCTACTAGAAGATTTTGTTATTGTAGGGCTACTTTTTATATTTTTACTTTTCGATTTAGCAAAAAAACTATAAGAATTATTTACTAAGATTCCTCCATTCTTTTCTGTGTTTTTTACATGCTCTAAATACACTTGTTTTTCTTGTGAAAAAACAGGTTGTAATCCTATCATTCCTATGATACAGAACATTAATATGATTCTTATATAAGAATCGTTATCTCTCTTTGAACTTAATAAATTAGTTACATAAAAAACTAGAGACGAAGAATTAAAGGAATCTTCTTTTTTAATATCTTTGTTGGATGTACTTTTTACATCTAATATTGCTTTAAGATTAAGCAATATTTTTATTATTAGTTTAAGGTACTTATTATAATGACACCTTAAAGTTATAACTCTAAGATATTTAAACATAATGGTCAGTATTATATTGATTATTATTTACTACCCTACTTTTGTTTCTGCTCGCCAAAGTGTCACAACTGTGGGGTTTTATTATATATTTTTTCTCTATTTACTTCAACAGAGTTTGTGCATTTTTCAATGCCCTTTGTCTATACTATTTCATAAAAACCATCGACTATTATTTATAATAGGATAGTAATTATTAGTATAAAGAAATAATTAAAGTGTAGTAACTATGGTAGTTATACTAAGAACAATATGTTTTAATTTGCTATTTTCTTTCGAAGAATTTCTAAAGTAATTTTATTCATGGTATTCGGGGGGTTAAAGGTTAAATCTTATATCTGTTATATATTCATTCAATAGAATTTTGAAGTAATTTTTTGTAAATAAATTGGTTAAAATATTAGTGATAACTTTCATTAAAGTATAGTACTAATGAAAGAAAGAAATATAATGAGTAAATGTGTTACTCATTATCGATAATAATTTATATAACTATAAACTATTAAATATATTTAGAGGAATATTATTTGATTTATTGGGTGTTATTTTGAACTTATCAACATACTTTTATATAAACATCCAACATATCAAATATATGATATTTTTCATTACATATGTTAATTTTATCAAAAAAATCATCTAAAACACGAAAAAAATAATTTATTCAAAAAATATCGTTAGTGATTTTTTTAATAAAAAGAAAAAGACCAACCTCTACGGCTGGTCTTTACTCTTAATATTATTTCGAGTTTACTACTACTCTATTGTAATGCAGCTAAGCTAGCTTTTAAGGTCTCAATTTTAGCAACTGCATCTGCTTCTTTTTTACGTTCGTTAATAACCACTTGTTCTGGTGCATTATTTACAAAACGTTCATTTGCCAACTTCTTTTGAACAGACTTTAAAAATCCTTCTGTATAATTTAACTCTTCAGTAATCTTCTTAATCTCCTCTTCTACATTAATATTTTCAGTAGAAATTGGAATAAAGTACTCGTTAGATTTCACTCTAAAAGAAGCACCTTCTACTTGTTCCTCTACGTAATTAATACTTTCTGCATTGACTAATTTCTGAATAACAGTATCTAACGTACTAGTTACTTTTTCATTATTAAGCACTAATAGTTCTATAGCTTCTTTAAAAGGTATATTTTTCTCTTTTCTAATTGTTCTAATTCCTGCAATTACCTCAGAAGCAAAATCCATGTCACTAATTAATGCTTCATTAAATGAAGTTTGTTCAGGATACTTAGCTATAATTAATGCTTCTTCTGATGCTCTTTCAGAAATAGACTGCCAAATTTCCTCTGTAATAAATGGCATAAATGGATGCAAGATTTTTAAATTATCTTCAAAAATCTCCATTATTTCCTTGTACGTTTTAGCATCTATTGGTGCTTGATATGCTGGTTTAACGATTTCTAAAAATAGTCCACAGAAATCATGATAAATCAACTTATAGATCGTCATAATAACATCGCTTAAGCGATACTTACTGTAATTACCTTCAATATCAGCTAATGCTTTCTGGAACTTTGCCTTATACCATTCAATAGCCAATTTACTATGTTCTGGTTGTTCTATTGTTTCAGAAACCTCCCATAAAGTTGTTAAGTAAAAAGCACTCCATACTTTGTTTCCTAGCCCTTTTCCTTGTTGACATAATGCTTCATCAAATAATAAATCATTTCCTGCTGCAGAACTTAATAATAACCCAACACGAACTCCATCAGCTCCATAATCATCTATTAATTTTAAAGCATCTGGCGAGTTCCCTAGTGATTTACTCATTTTACGACGTTGCTTATCGCGAACTAATCCTGTTAAATACACATTCTCGAACGGACGTGCATCTTTATATTCATATCCAGCAATAATCATACGAGCTACCCAGAAAAATAAAATATCTGGTCCAGTAACTAAATCATTTGTTGGATAATAATATTTAATTTCCTCATTTTCAGGATTACGAATCCCATCAAAAACAGACATTGGCCATAACCATGATGAAAACCAAGTATCTAATACATCTGGATCTTGCTTTAAATCTGATGCTTGAAGGTTTTCATTTCCTGTTTTTTCTTTTGCTAACTCTAATGCTTTTTCCTTAGTAGTTGCTACTACAAAATCTTCTTTACCATCTCCATAATAGAATGCTGGAATTTGTTGTCCCCACCATAACTGACGTGAAATATTCCAATCTCGAATATTTTCCATCCAGTGACGGTATGTATTCTCAAATTTTCTAGGAAACAACTTCACATCTCTTTCTTCTCCTAAAACAGCTTCTAAAGCAGGCTTTGCTAATTCTTCCATTTTTAAGAACCATTGATCTGATAATCTTGGTTCGATTACCGCTTTTGTTCTTTCAGAGGTTCCAACTTTATTTGTATGCTGTTCTACTTTTACTAAGTACCCTTTCTCTTCTAATTCCTTAGAAATTTCCTTGCGTACTACAAAACGATCTTTCCCTTGATAATGTAATCCGTAAGAATTTAAACTAGCATCTTCATTAAAAATATCAATTACTTCTAATTTATGCTTTTCTCCTAATACTTTATCATTTTCATCATGTGCTGGAGTAACCTTTAAACACCCTGTACCAAACTCAACATCTACATAAGTATCTTCTATAATCGGAATTTCTCTATTACAAAGAGGTACAATAGCTTTCTTCCCTCTTAAATGCGCATATCTTTCATCTTCTGGATTGATACAAATTGCAGTATCTCCTAAAATTGTTTCTGGTCTTGTTGTAGCAATCGTTACTTTTTCATCAGAACCAACAATTTCGTATTCTAAGTAATATAAGTTTCCTTGGCGTTCTTCATAAATTACCTCTTCATCTGAGAGTGTAGTTTTAGCTTCTGGATCCCAGTTCACCATTCTAAAACCTCTGTAGATTAAACCTTTGTTGTATAAATCAACAAAAACCTCAATTACAGCTTCACTCATATCATCATCCATTGTAAACTTTGTACGTTCCCAATCGCAAGAAGCACCTAACTTCTTCAATTGTTCTAAGATAATTCCTCCGTATTTATCTTTCCATTCAAATGCATGCTTCAAGAATTCTTCTCTCGTTAAATCGTTTTTGTGAATTCCTTCTTCTTTTAATTTTGCAACAACTTTTGCCTCTGTGGCAATAGAAGCATGATCTGTTCCTGGTACCCAACAAGCATTTTTTCCTAGTAAACGAGCTTTTCGTATTAAAACATCTTGTATGGTATTATTTAGCATATGCCCCATATGCAAGACTCCTGTGACATTTGGTGGTGGTATTACAATTGTGTACGGTTCTCTTTCATCTACTTCAGAATGAAAGTAATTGTGTTTCATCCAGTAGTCATACCATTTGCTTTCAACTTCGCTTGCATTGTATTTAGATGGAATGCTCATTATGTTTACTCTTTATAGTTTTTATTAATTGGTTATATTCCTAATTTTGTATTTTTATTGAAAAAATATTTTTTGGCATTATTTTTGGAATATAGTTGACAAAAATACAACTATCTATGATGTATATAAAATTAGAAGTTGATTTTTATAACTAAAAAATTATGTTAAATTTGTAACATAGGAAATCCCTAAACAACAATTATTAAATTATGAAAACAATTTTATCGTTTATCGCAGTTTGTTTTTTAACTTTAGCTGTAAATGCTCAGGAGTTTAAGTTCGAAACGGAAACAATTAATTATGGAAAAATAACTCAAGGTTCTGATGGAAAAAGAGTTTTTGAGTTTACAAATGTAGGTGATGCTCCATTGATCATAAAAGACATTAAATCTACTTGTGGTTGTACTGTACCTAGTAAGCCAGAAAAACCAATTATGCCAGGTGAAAAGGGACAAATTGAAGTTTCTTATGACACTATGAGATTAGGTGGTTTCTCTAAAGCAGTTAAGGTTGATTCTAATGCTAAGCGTGAGAGATTAATGTTAAAAATTAAAGGCTACATTACTAAAGGTAAAGATGGAGATAGCAAAAAAAGCTAATTTTCTATTTAACTTAACAAACATAAAAAAAGGAACTATTTAAAATAGTTCCTTTTTTTATTCATATTCTTTTTTTCAACCTGAATTTAAACTTATGCTTTACCCCTTCTCTCTCTATCTCTAAAGCTACCCGCTTATTTGGCTTTGAATGGAACAATCCATTTATTTCATCGAGTGTATATGAATGAGCTGGCTTTCCATTAATTTTTTTGACTACATCATCTTTTAATATTCCTGCAAGTCCCGCTGGAGAACCTTCTAACACTTCATCTATTTTATATGCTGGTTTAAATTGATAGTAATAGCTTGTTATGAATGATAAAGTTGTACTATTTGAAACTTGATTATTTGTATTAAATGAGTCATCTGTAATTAAACGATCTTCTTGTTTTCTAACTAACTCTTGTCCATCATATACAACAGTTAAACCACTCATATTATAATAAAACCCTCCTTTTAAAGAACTAGTCTTTTTAAAGATAATTCTCCTATTTGGGTAATCTATCCATATTTTAAATCGTTTTAAAATATTTCCTCCAATACTTCCATTTCTTAATTTAAATTGCCTAGCATTTATAGTAGATAGTGTATCTAAAAAAGATACTGTAGGATTTTTAATAACATATTTTCCCAATCTAAATTCTGGTATTTTACTTCTATTTCCATAAATCGTTCCACTTAAACCTTCTCCTAAGATATCTCTAAAAAACTTTATAGGTGTTTTTATATCTTCATGAGTCCCTTCAAAAAACCATAATGAATCACTTCCTCCAGAATCTATCAATAACTTTGTTTCTATCTTTTTATCAGAAATGGTATCTAACCCAGCCACTACATTAATATAAGGCTTGTTTCTATAAAATTCCAATGGAAATTCTTCACAACTACGACATTTTTTTGCTTTGTATTTTTTTGGATTGTAAAATGTAATTACCTTTTTTCGATAATCTACTTTTGTAATTGCACTCTTTAAAAGATCGAACCCAATAATACCATGTACAGTAACACCCATTTTTGCTGACATGTTGAATTTATCCCGTAGGATAACATATAAATCTTCATTAGGATTCACCAAATTTCCAATTTGGAATCGGTTACTTTTAGAAAGTAAAGCATCTACTGCCTCTCCACTTCCTAGTCCTTTTAGTTGAATCTTTTCTACATTATTAAGTCCAACACTATCTTTTTCAGAAAGATTGAATAAAATGGTTTTATTAACACCAGTATCTAAAATAAAGTTTAACGGTTTCTCATTTATTTTTAAAGGAATAATAATGAGATTATTAATTAGTTGAAATTTCACTTTCTGTTTCACATCATTCCCCCCATAAAACTGAAACTTAGTTTGTGAGTATGTGTTAGAAAAAATGAAAAATAAAATTAGGGATTGTAATAGTTTTCTCAAATTGTCTTCGTTTGCATTATATCCAATATACAACCTTATTTATTAAGTTATTTTTTTTTAAGATAGTTTTAACCATTTTACATACAATAGCAGTTAGTTTTTATATTTAAATCTCTATAAAATGAATATATTTTTGCAAATTTGCCTACTTAAAACAACTAAAAAAATAAAGAAATGCCATCAATTTCTTCAAAAGGTAATTTAATGCCTCAATCGCCAATTCGTAAATTGGTTCCTTATGCAGAAAATGCTAAGAAAAAAGGAGTTACTGTGTTTCATTTAAATATTGGACAACCAGATATTAAAACTCCACAAGTAGCATTAGATGCTGTTAAAAATAATTCTATTGAAGTTTTATCATATGCAAGATCTGAAGGATCTGAGACATATAGAAATAAGCTTTCTGATTATTACGCGAAAAACGATATTACCGTTAATGCAAACGATATTATAGTCACTACCGGTGGTTCAGAAGCTTTATTATTTACTATAGGTAGTATTACTGATCCAGGAGATGAAATTATTATTCCTGAACCATTTTATGCTAACTATAATGGTTTTTCTATTGCATCTGGTGTTAATGTAGTACCAGTAATTTCTTCTATTGATGACAACTTCGCTTTGCCTAAAATTGAAGATTTTGAGAAGTTAATTACGCCTAAAACTAAGGCAATATTAATTTGTAATCCTGGAAACCCTACTGGGTATTTATACAGCAAAGAAGAAATAGAAAAATTAAAACAAATCGTTTTAAAACACGATTTATTTTTAATTGCAGATGAAGTATACCGTGAGTTTGCTTATGATGGTGCAACGCACCACTCTGTTATGAAAGAAGATGGATTAGAGCAACATGCCATTATGATCGATTCTGTTTCTAAACGTTATAGTATGTGTGGTGCACGTATTGGTTGTATTGTTTCAAAAAACCAAGATTTTATTCAAACTGCTATTAAGTTTGCACAAGCTCGTTTAAGTCCACCAACTTATGCTTTAATTGCTAGTGAAGCAGCTTTAGATACACCACAAAGTTATTTTGATGATGTAATTGAAGAGTATGTAGAACGTAGAAATACATTAATTGCTGAATTACAAAAAATAGAAGGTGTTAAAGTTGCCAATCCTAAAGGTGCTTTTTATTGTGTAGCTGAATTGCCTATTGCTGATGCAGATGATTTTGCACAATGGATTTTAGAACATTTCCAACACAATAATCAAACAGTAATGGTAGCTCCAGCAAGTGGTTTTTATTCTACAAAAGGTGAAGGTAAAAACCAAGTACGTATTGCTTACGTATTAAATAAAGAAGATTTAAAACGTTCTGTAGAAATATTAAAATTAGCTTTAGAAGCATATCAAAAATAATTTGAATATTCAAGAAAATATATCGTTAAAAGAATATAACACGTTTGGTATAGAAGTCTATGCCAAACGTTTTATTTCTGTAGGTTCAGTTTATGAACTTCAACAAATTGTAGCAAAAGAGAAAGACATTTTCTTACTTTCTGGTGGTAGCAATATGTTACTTACCAAAGACATTGAAAAACTAGTTATTCATTTAAATATAGAAGGGATTTCTATAGACAGAGAAAATGAAGATACAGTTCATGTTACTGTCAATGCTGGCGAAAATTGGCATGATTTTGTCTTATGGTCTATTTCTCAAAATTATGGTGGAATTGAAAATCTTTCTTTAATTCCTGGTAATGTAGGAACTTGTCCAATTCAGAATATTGGAGCTTATGGTGTTGAAGTAAAAGATGTCATTTCACAAGTTACTGCTCTTGAAATTGAAACAGGAAAATTAGTTCAATTTTCAAATAGCGATTGTGAATTTGGATATCGCAATTCTATTTTCAAGAACCAAGTTAAAGGGAAGTATATTATTACATCTGTTTCATTTATGTTAACGAAAGGAAAACATAACTTGAATACATCGTACGGAGCTATTGAAAAAGAGCTACAAGAGCGTAACATTACAAATCCGACGATTAAAGATGTTTCTAATGCAGTAATTGCTATTCGTCAATCTAAGTTACCTGACCCTAAAGAAATCGGTAACAGTGGTAGTTTTTTTAAAAATCCAGTTATTCCTGCCACTCTTTTTGATGAACTTCGAAAAGAATATCCTACTATACCAAATTATCCTATTTCAGAAGAAGAAATTAAGGTTCCTGCTGGTTGGCTTATTGAACAAGCTGGTTTTAAAGGTAAACGATTTGGGGATGCTGGCGTGCATGAAAAACAAGCTTTAGTACTTGTAAATTATAAAAATGCAACTGGTAAGGAGATTTATAAACTAGCTCAGAAAATTCAACATACTATCAAAGATAAATTCCATATTGATTTAGAAATTGAAGTAAATATTATTGTTTAACTTTCTTTTTTAAGCAATTCTATATGACGCATTAGTCGTTGTGTTTCTAGCTTTAGTGTTCCGTTATATACACCTCTAATACGTCCTTTTTTATCTATTAGAATGAAATTTTCTGTGTGAATAAATGCATCCTCATCTTGTGTTTTCACAAAGTCTTCATCGGCAAAGTATGAAGTACGAGCTAAGTCATAAATTTGCTTTTTATCTCCTGTAACTAAATTCCACTTATTAGAATTAATACCATTCTCAGTAGCATACTGCTTTAAAACAGGAACTGAGTCTTTACTTGGCATTACAGTATGTGACAATAATAAAACATTATCATCTTTTAAGTACTTATCTTGAAGAATACTCATATTTTTCTCTAGCATAGGACAAATTCCTGGGCAGGTAACAAAAAAGAAATCTGCTACATAAATTTTCCCTTCATACGTTTTGTTCGTTACCTTATTTCCATCTTGATTTACGAACTCAAAATCGGCTATCGTATGAATTTTATCATATACTTTTGAAGATTCAGGAATCCACTCAGGTGTAAATAATGCTGAATTAAAAAAAGGTAATGTAGTTTCTTTATTTACTGCCTCTTCTTTTTTACAACTTGTTCCTAGTACTAACAGACTTACAAGGATTAGTACATTTCTATATTGCTTTTCAATTAAAATCTTCATTTTTTGTATTTACTGAATAACACTTTTTAAGTCCAATTAATCCAAAACGTTCTCCTTTTTTTGTAACAAAATTGGCTCTTATTTTTCCATCAGATTGCCACATTTTCTGACTTCCTTCTTCTCTACCATTTTTAAAGTTAAATATTTTTAACGGTTGTCCATTTCTATACCACTCCTTTACAGTCCCATTATACTCCCCCTTCTGATTAAAATGATATTCAAACTTTATTGTTCCGTTTTTCCACCAAGCACTATGTTTTCCAACTTTGTTTCCTTGCTTATAGAATCGTTGTTCTGCAATTACGCCATTTTTATATTTTTTAAGTTCTTCTCCATCTTTTTTGCCTCCAAAATATTCTAAGCGATTATAGGTATCATTTATCGCATCAAAAGACAATAAAGTACCTGTAAATGGTTTATCATTATATAACAACACTCCTTTTTGTAGTTGGAAGTCTTTATCATTATAATCTAATACTTGATTGCTTGCTCTTTTTTCTTTTACACAAGCAATCAAGCATACTATAAAAAGTAAATATGTATAGTTATTTTTCACTTATTGTGAAATATTTCCTGGCGTTCCAAAATATCCATTCCCATTAATATATGGATCATCTGCTGTAATATGATAATGATAAATTCCATCTGGAAATTCTGGTGTAACAGAAACATGCCCATGATAGTCATCTAAATCTGCACTTGTAATAGTGCCTCCATTTTCTTGCGGACCGTATACTGGAAAACCATCTGCTAACAAACCTAAAAAAGCTGTTTTACCAAGAGCATCTGTTAAAAATAATGGTTCTATATGATAATGATATTGTCCTGTGTTTTGAGGATGTCCTAAATATTGATCAAATGAATCAATTTCATTTGTTAAAGGTTGATTATTAGGTCCTGCATATTGATTATAAAAAGGCACACCATTTACAGAAATTCCAATAGGTCCTAAACTTGTTGCTTGTTTATTTGCTGCTTCCGATGGATTCAATGGAATTCTAAACACTATGTTTTGTGTCATAATTGTATTTGGATTTTGATGCCAATTTGGATTGTTTCCATTATAAGCTTCATACATTGGGTTTCCAGCTTCCCAATAAGGACTTCCATGATCTGGTAATCCATTAGAAGTAAACTCAACAAAATCTCCATTAACGGTATATGACACTCCAGATACATTATCAAATTTTGATAATATAGAAGATATATTATATGAAGTACTATCCATTGGAGGATTTGTATTTCCATCACTTTCATTATCTGAAGAACAGGCTAACAAAGCGAATATTCCTAAAATTAAAATGCTCATGTTTTTCATATACTATTGTTTTAAATCTGAATGTATTTGTTGAAGATTATCTAATTGCTCCTGATCTTCTGTACTTAAATTTGTATCTAATAAGTTCGTATTTTCAAAAAAGTCTATGCTAAGATTATAAAGAGCTTCCTCTCCATTCACAAACTTTATATACTTATGCGTTGCATTTCTAATTGTATAATCTTCTCCGCCTGTATCTTTTCCTATTTCAGTATAGGCATAATCTCTACTATTTGTAGTAGTACTTAAAGATAATAAATCTTTAAAGCTTTTACTATCATTCCAAGAAGTCGTATTAACTCCTGCGATACTGGCAATTGTTGCGAATAAATCCGTTGTATTTAACAAATGATTGTCTGTTTCATTAAAACGTGATACATTTTTACCAGAAATGATCATTGGTACATTTACTCCTCCTTGATATACCGTTCCTTTTGTTCTTCTATTTCTATATTCTTGGGCAACACTATTTGGTGTACCATTGTCTCCAATAAAAATTATGACTGTATTTTCTCTTTCTTCTTCTGATAACGAATCTAATAATCTACCTATTTCAGTATCCATAGCTTCAATCATAGCCATGTAATATGGTAATGGATTTGCTTCAATACTTGCTTCATCAGACGGTAAATTTCCTTGAGAATGTAAGTCATTTGGAGGTAAATGAAATGGTGTATGTGGTGCATTATAAGCTAGCCAAAGAAACCAAGGTTTTTCTTGATTACCTACCCAATCTATTGCTAAATCTGTAAATTTTGAAGTTGTATATTCATTAGATGTAGTCGTTTGTCCATTTTCTGTAAAATTCCAATTTGTATATGACTGAACTCCTCCAGATAACAATCCTGCATAATACCCTACTCCCATTTGCTCTGGATGTGTAGCTGTTCTAGATAAATGCCATTTTCCTACAACAGCATGTGCATATCCTGAATTTTGTGTATCTAAATACTTTTGAAGAGAAGTTTCTCCTGTAGAAAGTTCATCATCTACTTTCATAACTCCAGTTCTAAAACCATATTTTCCAGTTAAAATACTAGACCTAGTGGGAGTACATGTTGGATAAGACCACATATTGGTAAACCTAACTCCATTATTTATCATATTTTGAAGATTCGGCATATTGGGTTTTGTTGTTCCTACATTAAAACTCGGTGTAGCATCTAAGCCTAAATCATCTGCTATTATTAAAAGAATGTTTGGATTTGAAGACTGATTTGAATCTGGGTTTTCTACTGTGCCTGTATCATTATCTAAGGCTACTTCTACATCATTACTGCAAGAAAAAAAAGCGAATAATAATATTAGTAAAATTGGGGAAATAGTTGATTTCATGTATATATGTTTATGTACTTTGACTAAAACAAATTACCAAGGTTTAATTACCAAACAAAAAAAATCCAACATAGCTTTGGTTAACAACCATTTACTATGCTAGATTATATATAGATTAAAGGAGTTTTTATTTCTTATCGAATTCTTTTATTTGTATATTTTTTAACTTTCACATAAACTGGTTGTATCTCTGTATCATATTCTTTTGTAACAAAACCAATTAATGTATTTATTATTTCATGTAGTAGTGTAGCATATTTCATAATTATACCTTTTGAATTAATTTACAGTTTTAAGACACAAGGTTCTAACAAAAGTCACATATTTAAAAAATTAGTTTCATTATCTTTGTACCCATAAATATTTTTACATGAAATTAATTTTTTTAACAATCGGGTTATTGGCACTTGCTTTTGCAGGTATAGCTATAAAAATATGGGCGAAAAAAGATGGTGAGTTTGCTGGAACGTGCGCTAGTCAAAATCCTATGTTGAATAAATCTGGTGAAGCTTGTGGTTTTTGTGGAAAAACTCCTGATCAGTTCGATACTTGTACTGACCCTAAACACCAATAGCAATTAGAAATCCTACAAAAGAAGAAATTCTTAAACATATAGAAAAAGCAAAAGAAGGAAACCAAATATCTTTTAATTTCTTATTAGATACTTTTTGGAGTAGCGTATATGGCTATCAATTAAAAAAAGTAACGAACGATAACGATGCTGAAGATATTACCATTCAAACCTTCGCTAAAGCTTTTAATAGAATACAAACGTTTAAAGAAGAATATCAATTTAGCACTTGGCTAATTGCTATTTCTAAGAATATACATCAAGATATTATTCGTAAACGAAAATCTTCATTAGTAATTAAATCTAATATTCAAGAGGAAGAAGCTTATAAAGTTATTGATAGCTCCCCTACTCCTGAAGATAAGCTTATTACTGAACAAAATTTAGCAAAACTTTTAAAGGACATTAAGCAGTTGAAACCTAAATACCAAGAAGTAATACATTTACGTTACTTTCAGGAATTAAGCTATAAAGAAATTGCAGAGCAAATTAATGAACCTATTAATAATGTAAAGGTTAAACTTTTACGTGCTAAAAAATTACTTGCAGAAATTATTGAAAAAAGCTAATATCGAACTCTATTTGATTCAACTAAAAAATCAAGAATGAGTTTACAAAAAAAATCGATATTTAGTATTCTTGGGCCAGGACTTTTATTTGCTGGTGCTGCTATAGGTGTCTCTCACTTAGTACAGGCTACTAGAGCAGGCGCAGAATATGGTTATGGTTTAATTTGGGCTTTACTTCTCGTTCATTTTTTTAAATATCCTTTTTTTCGATTTGGTCCTAAATATGCAGCAGCAACTGGAGAAAGTTTACTTGACGGTTATAAGAAGCTAGGAAATGGTTATTTAACTATTTACTTTATCGTAAATATAGCTACCATGTTTACAATTCAAGCAGCAGTAACTATTGTAACGGCTAGTTTAGCTGCGCAACTTTTCCCTTTTACAGATAACCTTATTTATGCAGCCACTATTATTTTGTTAGTTAGTTTTCTCATTCTAACTATAGGTAAATACCGACTTTTGGATCGTTTAATGAAATTTATCGTAATTTTCTTAACAATTAGTACACTTCTTGCAGTTTCAATTGCTTTATCTAAAAACAATACTTCATTATCTTTTCAACAAGTATTACCAAGCAACGCAGTTGGAATTAGTTTTTTGATTGCTTTTTTAGGATGGATGCCCGCTCCTTTAGATATATCTATTTGGCATTCTTTGTGGTCTGTAGAAAAAAATAAAGATTTAAAGGAAAAAATATCTGTATCTAAGTCTATTTTCGATTTTAATATTGGCTATTTTGGAACTATGCTTCTAGGCATTTGCTTTTTATTACTCGGTGCCACTGTAATGTTTTCTTCTCAAGAAAAGTTTGCCAGTAGCGGAGCTCAATTTGCTATTCAACTCATTCAATTATATACAGACAATTTAGGTGGATTTACTAAACCAATTATAGCACTGGCTGCATTTACCACAATGTTTAGTACTACAATTACAACTTTAGATGCATCTCCTAGAGCAATGGAAAAAGCTTCTAGTTTACTATTTAATAAGCAAAATTTACATTATTGGTTTTGGAGCTTGTTTTTAGTTATTGGTACGCTTATTATCTTATTTTTCTTATTAAATAGTATGTTAGCACTTGTAAAAATTGCTACCATATTTTCATTCTTAACTGCGCCAATCTTTGCTTTTTTGAATTATAAATTACTTACCAGTAAACATACTCCCCAAGAATTTCAACCTTCAAACTTTATGAGATTCTTAAGCATATTAGGAATTCTGTTTTTAATCTGCTTTAGCTTATGGTATTTGAAGATCACCCTATTATAAAACACTTCAAATCAGTAGTTAAAAAAATAAATTCAAAAAAAATCAGAAAAAATCAGAAAAAAAATTAAATTAGCACGCTTTTTGGTATTATCCAAGGAGTTCAATATAATCCCAATATTACTAAAAATGCAAACTAAAAAAGTTTTCTTACAATTCGTTTTTACTTTCTTTTTCACTATTTTTTCTTTTCAATCTATTTTTTCTCAAGCCGATGATGTTAAAAACGCCATGGGAGACACTTCTGTTAAAGTGCAAGGGAAATTACAAGAAGAAAATGGTAAATTTAGATACGATTATCACGATATCTATCAGGAAGATTCTTTAGCTAAAGATTTACAAGCAAGTGGATACCATGGTGGAGGTCCTTCTTGGTTAGGTATTATTTATGGTGCTTTTAAATTATGTGGTAATGATTTAATAGACAACTTAGAAATGAAAGTAGAGGTTACTGGTGTTACTTTTTGGAGCACAAATAAAGAAGATCTTGAAAAAATTGGAAGAGTTGTAAGTCTTATAAAATCTAACGATGCAGTACTTCAAGCATCAATTGATAAAGCAACTGAATTAGACATCATGCAATAAAAACATTCTTCGTAAATTTGTAATTCAAAATTTATGTTGAATGTCAGAAAAAATTCTAATGCCAACAGATACGCAAGTTACTCCTAAGGTTGCTCAAGAAAGAGTTAAAAAACCTAAATGGTTACGTGTAAAATTACCTGTTGGCAAGAAATATACAGAACTTCGCGGTTTAGTTGATAAATACAAACTAAATACAATTTGTACAAGCGGAAGTTGTCCTAATATGGGAGAATGCTGGGGAGAAGGTACGGCAACTTTTATGATTTTAGGAAATGTTTGTACACGTTCATGTGGTTTTTGTGGTGTAAAAACTGGTAGACCAGATACTGTAGAATGGGATGAACCAGAAAAAGTAGCTCGTTCTATTAAAATCATGAAAATTAAACATGCGGTTATCACTTCTGTTGATAGAGATGACTTAAAAGATGGAGGTTCTATTATTTGGGCAGAAACTGTAGATGCTATTAGAAGAGCTAATCCTACTACTACACTTGAAACTTTAATTCCAGATTTCCAAGGTAACACCAAATTAATAGATCGAATTATAGAAGTACATCCTGAAGTGGTTTCTCATAATATGGAAACTGTAAAACGATTGACTAGGGAAGTACGTATTCAAGCGAAATATGACCGTAGTTTAGGTGTTTTAAAGTATTTAAAAGAAAATGGTATGCGTACCAAATCTGGAATAATGCTTGGATTAGGAGAAACTGAAGATGAAGTTATTGAAACAATGACTGATTTAAGAAATGTTGGTTTAGATGTAATTACTATTGGTCAATATTTACAACCTACTAAAAAACATTTACCTGTTAAGCAATTTATAACACCAGATCAGTTTAAAAAATATGAGGAAATTGGTAAAGAAATGGGCTTTATGTATGTAGAGAGTGGTGCACTTGTACGTTCTTCGTATAAAGCACACAAACATGCTAGCTAAAATTTCATTATATATTCCTTAACAAAACAGCTTTTAAATATTAAAAAAATGTAAAATATTTAAAAAAAGTGATTTTATACTTCTAATATTCGTAATTTTGGCACGTATATTGAAAACATAAAATTGTTAGCAATAATAATTGTTTTCATTGTGTAAATTATTTGAATTAGTTGATTAACAGAAAGCCATCTCTTTGAGGTGGCTTTTTGATATTATAAAAACTCTTATTGACATATTATGATGACTTCTTCTATTATTGATTTCTAATATATAGCACTATTTAATTAGCTAGCAATAACCATATAGTAATAAAACCTCACTCTGTATTTATTATGAATTCATTAACAAAGGAGACTTTAATTCTTAAAAAAATACAAAATCCACATATAAAATAATAAATCTAATCAAATTTTACATTTTTGGCAC
>NZ_CAZEFZ010000040.1:0-18739 GCF_964511145.1 Tenacibaculum amylolyticum | reverse complement strand
ATTGTGTAAATTATTTGAATTAGTTGATTAACAGAAAGCCATCTCTTTGAGGTGGCTTTTTGATATAATAAAACTCTTATTGATAGGTTATGATAACTTATTCCACCATTGATTTCTAATTTATAGTGCTATATTCAATTAGCTAACAATAATCATATCTCACTCTGTATTTATTATGAATTCATTAACAAACAAGACTTTAATTCTTAAAAAAATATAAAAACTCCATATAAAACAACGAATACATTCAAAATTCACACTTTTGGCATACATATTGAATATATAAAAGTGTTAACAATAGTAATTGTTTTCATTGTGTAAATTATTTGAATTAGTTGATTAACAAAAAACCACCTCAATGAGGTGGTTTTTTGATATTATATATACTATGAAGAAATCTTTCTACTCTATATACCCTTTTTCTTTCATCCATTCATCATTAAACATTTTTCCTACATAACGGCTTCCGTGATCGTGGAAAAGAACCACAACTACATCGTCTTTAGAAAAATGCTCTTTAAGCTGTAAAACACCTTTCATAGCTGCTCCTGCTGAGTTTCCTAAGAACATTCCTTCTTCTTTAGCTAATAACTGTGTATATACCGCTGCATCTTTATCTGTTACTTTAGTAAAACCATCAATAATTTTGAAGTTTACGTTCTCAGGTAAAATATCTTCACCAATACCTTCTGTAACATATGGATAAATTTCATTTTCATCGAAAACACCAGTTTCATGATATTTCTTAAATACAGATCCATAGGTATCTATTCCCCATACTTTTACATTAGGGTTTTGTTCTTTTAAATATTTTCCAACTCCAGAAATCGTTCCACCTGTTCCTACTCCAACAACAAAATGTGTTATTTTCCCTTCTGTTTGTTCCCAAATTTCTGGCCCAGTACTTTCGTAATGTGCAACTGCGTTACTTGGATTATCGTATTGATTTACATACCAAGCATTAGGTGTTTCTTCTGCTAATCTTTTAGATACCGAATAGTAACTTCTAGGATCGTCTGGCTCAACATCTGTAGGACAAACTACCACTTCTGCTCCAACTGCCTTTAAAATGTCTATCTTCTCCTTACTTTGCTTATCTGCCATTACAAATACACACTTATATCCTTTTACTATAGCAGCTAAAGCCAATCCCATTCCTGTATTTCCAGAAGTACCTTCTACAATAGTTCCTCCAGGTTGTAATCTACCATCAGCTTCTGCATCTTCTATCATTTTTAAAGCCATTCTATCTTTTACAGAATTCCCTGGGTTGAATGTTTCATATTTAGCTAATACTAAACAAGGAAGTTCTTCAGCTAATTTATTTATTTGTACTAGAGGCGTGTTCCCTATAGTCTCTAATATATTTTTTGCGTATTTCATTTTCTAAAATTTACCGTGCAAATATACTTCTACTCTATAACATTTTGCAGCTATACATAAAAAAAATCCCTTAAAAGGGATTTTTTATGTTATTCAAACCAAACAATAAAAGATTTCATTTTTGCTAAGTCTGGTATTTGTTCTTTACTTACCTTCTTCATATTAATGTCTCTCAATCCTAATTCTTCTTTGTCTATAGAAATTGTAGCGTTCAAGTCATCTATAAAGATTGTTGCCGAAAAAGGTGATGTTTCAATATTACTAATTACATTATTAGCATCTACTTCATTAAATGTAGAGAAAATATTTAAGCCTGTTTCTGTTTTAAAACGGTTATCAAATATCTCAATACTCTTTATCGTAGATGTAGAATCTAGCTGCTCTTTAGGTATAATTGTAAGTAAGTGCTTCCCTCCTTTTTCGTATACCTCATATACATCATCATCCTGAAAGTAAAAATTTCCTTTTGCTCCTTCACTAAGAATTTTAACTACAGAATCATTTGCAAAGATTTTATCTAAATCTTTTATCGTTGTTTTTGTTGTTATTTGTCCTACTTTTCCTTTTGCTACGGTGTATTTATCTTTTCCGCATTGAACAAGTACAACTGATACACACAAAATGAATACAATTTTAAATAGTTTTCTCATCTAAGTTTAATTTCTGATTATAACGATTTGTTTTTCGTTTTAGTTTATAATACCTTTTTTAATATTCCAAATACCGCTCTTATAAAAGTTGCACTAGTCAATACTTTTACAATTGGGTCTTGTCTCGAACTCCTCCTGCTACTTGAAGATCTTCTCTTGCGTAGCTTTTCTTCTTCTTTTCGTTTATCTTCTTCTGTTTTTTCTTTATTAATACGTTCTATTTTCTGTTCTAACAACTCATAGGCACTTTCTCTGTCTACTTCTTTATTATATTTATCAATAAGTTTTGACGCATTTAATACTTCTTGGATTTCTCTCTCTGTAAGTATATCCATTCTACTCATAGGAGCACGTAACATGGTTCTTGCTAATGGTGTTGGAATACCTTTTTCATTTAACGCAGTAACAAACGCTTCTCCTATACCTAATTGTGTTAATGTTTCACTTGTATTATAGAATTCAGAATCAGGATAATTTTCTGCTGCTAATTTTAATGCTTTTCTATCTTTTGCTGTAAAAGCGCGTAAAGCATGCTGTATTTTCATCCCTAATTGTGCAAGAACATCTTCTGGCACATCTTTAGGGTTTTGAGTAACAAAATACAGCCCAATTCCTTTAGAACGTATTAATTTTACTATACTTTCTATTTGACTTAATAATGCTTTTGATGCTTCATCAAATACCAAATGAGCTTCATCTATAAAAATGATTAACTCAGGTCGTCCACTATCTCCTTGCTCTGGAAATGTTTCATATACTTCTGCCAATAACTGTAACATAAATGTTGAAAACAGTTTTGGTTTATCTTGAATATCTGTTAAACGTAAAATAGAGATAACTCCTCTCCCATCTTCATCGATTCGTGTTAAATCATCAACTTCAAAAGATTTTTCTCCAAAGAATAATTCTCCTCCTTGCTGTTCTAATTCTATTATCTTTCGTAAAATAGCTCCAGTACTTGAAGAAGAAATCCTTCCATATTCAGCAGAAATTTCTTCTTTTCCCTCTGCTGTTATGAATTGTAGCATTTTTTTAAAATCTTTTAAATCTAGTAATGGTAAATGGTTATCATCACAATATTTAAATATAATTGCTACAATTCCAGATTGTGTTTCTGTTAAATCTAAAATTCTAGAAAGTAATACTGGTCCAAATTCTGAAACAGTTGCACGTAATCGAACACCATCTTGTTCAGAGATTGATAAAATCTCAATTGGAAATTTTTTAGCATCAAACGGAATTCCAATTTTTTCGTGACGTTCATCTATTTTTGGATGTCCTGGACTTGGTTGTCCTAAACCACTTAAATCTCCTTTTACATCCATTAATAACACAGGAATTCCTTTTTCCGACATATTCTCAGCCAAAACTTGTAGTGTTTTGGTTTTTCCTGTACCTGTAGCCCCAGCTATTAAACCATGTCTATTTAATGTTTTTAAAGGAATATTTACCAAAGCATTTGTAACTGTTTCTTCACCTAGCATTCCAGCTCCCAGCGTTATGTAATCTCCTTTACACTTATAACCTTCAGTTATATAATTAAAGAATGCTTCCGTTTGACTCATGGTAGTTTATTTTTGGATAAAAATACTATTAATATCAGCATTTCAAAAAATAGGGCTTAATAATTTTTAGCTGGTATCTTAAGGTTTAGTTAAATTTGTAATCATCTAAAAATCATCTTTATGAAACTATTTCAATTCTTAAGTTTATGTGCTATTATCTTACTAACTTCATGTAAAGTTGAAGAAGTAAAAAATCGAATAACTGAAAAACCTTCTTTAGTATTTCATACCTCAAAATTAGAGCGTAAGAAAAATGCTCCTTTTTCAGATGCTGTAGAAGTTGGAAATACGTTGTATTTAGCAGGTCAAGTTGGTATTGATCCAGCTACAGGTAAATTACCTGAAGGTGGTATAGCTGCGGAAACCAAACAAGCTTTAGAAAATATAAAAAAGGTCTTACAAATTCATGGTTCCGACTTAGAACATGTTGTAAAATGCACTGTAATTTTAACAACTACCGACGATTTTACTGAATTTAATAAAATTTTCCGCGAATATTTTCCTAAAAATAAACCTGCAAGAACTACATTTGCAGGCGATTTGCTCGTAGGGGCAAAAATAGAAATTGATGTAATAGCGGTAAAAGTAGATGGATTTAAAGACGCAAGAGTTAATTAAGCAAGGAAAAGTGCTTCCTTTAATGGAAGAGTTTTATACGATACAAGGAGAAGGTGCACATACAGGAAAAGCTGCTTACTTTATTAGAATTGGTGGTTGCGATGTAGGATGTCATTGGTGTGATGTAAAAGAAAGTTGGAATGCAAAATTACATCCTCCAACTGCAACAGATATTATTGTAGATAATGCTAAAAAGTATGCAGAAACTGTAGTTATTACAGGAGGTGAACCTTTAATGTGGAGTTTAGATTATATTACACATCAACTACAGGCACAAGATATTAAAACACATATAGAAACTTCTGGAGCATATGATTTTTCAGGAGTTTGGGACTGGTTTTGTTTATCTCCTAAAAAAACCAAGCTTCCTTTAGATAGAGCTTATGAAGAAGCAAATGAGCTAAAAATGATTATTTATAATAAACATGATTTTAAGTTTGCTGAAGAACAAGCTGCTAAAGTTGGAAAAGATTGTTTGTTATTTCTTCAACCCGAATGGAGTAATCGTGAAAAAATGATTCCATTAATTATAGATTATGTTATGGAACATCCGCAATGGAGAATTTCTTTACAAACACACAAGTATTTAAATATACCTTAATAAAAAGCAAAAACGCCCGGGTGGGCGTTTTTTGTACTTTATAGCAAATAGTACGGCTATTTTTTCTTTTTTCTCATAGATTTTCCCCGACGACTATGATATAATTTGATTATACCCGACCTTATATATGTAAGGCTTTTTTTAACCGAATCAAAGGTATCTCTACTTTCTGAGAGTGAGGTAAGGATTCACCTTACTTTTGGTAAGGGAAATCCTTACTTTTTCAATTTTAGACTTTACTGATGACAATTTTATACTATAAAGTGTAGATTTTATATATGTCGATCATTTGTGTTTTCCATTTAAAAGAACTTGATTTATAATAGTTTGTTTACACTTATAGTATAACTCTTTCATTAATAATTATATTGAAGTTGATTTATTCTTTTCAGTTTTCAATTATTCTTAATCAACATTTCTTACTTTCTCTTCTTACTACATATTTCTTTTCAATATTTATTCCCTGATTTTAAACACTTTATACTTACAGATAGTTATGATCAGAAACCAAATAGTAAAAAATGTTAAAAATAATTTATTTTTTTAACAAATTTTAACATTAAAAATAAATTTTGTATATTTGTTTTGAAATGATGAAGTTAAATATATATACTCATTCATTGACACTCGTAGTGTCAGGAAATTTCGGAAGCTCTGAAAACGAGCTACTCCGAAATAGGACGTTTATAGATATAATGCAATGATAATAGAAAAACACAAAGCAAAACATATATATAAAAAGGGCGTCTAAATTAATTTAGTCGCCCTTTTTTAATTTTTTAATGAATTGAAATTTTAATCTAAACATATAAAAACTTGAAAGGTTTATTTCTTGAAAAAATAAGCTATAACGCTTAGCATAAATCTTACATATCTGGAAAAATTCCGGACAGGAATACCTATACCTAAAAACAAGTTAAAACACTGATTTACAGTAAAATAAATTCAAAAAAGTTTTGTGAAATAGAAAAAAGTTCGTATATTTGTAATGTAATTAATAACAAACATTAGTTTATCACAATTAAGAATAAAATATAGAAGTTATGAAGTCTATTTATTTAAGTTCGAATACAAAAGAATTACCAATTAGAGGTGTTCATTTCGACGGAAGAGTGAGAAAAGATGTTTTTTGTAATACACAATATTAAAAAATGCTAAAGAATACATTTTTAACATATATTATTACAAAGACATCTAGAATTAGATGTCTTTTTTATTTTAAAAATGTACACAAATTCAATAAGTCACTATTATTTTGAAATGTTACTTATTTTTTGTAAATTATAAAAAGAAAAATTTAAAAGTTATGAGAAAATCAATATTGCTAATTCTAAATGAAAAAGGACGTTTACTCAGTGAAACGCACTAGTTACTAAGTTTTAATTGGTAGGTTTACACAACTGCCATAATTTAATTCAAAAAATTAGCTAGCGTTACATAAAAATTGCAAAAAAACGCTTCCTTATTTAACGACAATGTAGAATTTCCTGAAGCCTTAACTCAATAGGCCTTAGTAGTTCCAAGTCTTCACGGATTGATATTACATCAATTCATTCTACAAACCACCTGGATTTATTCGGGCTGGATGACTATTGCCTCAGATTTTCTGATGGCTTACACAATCGAAAACACAATTCGATCAACTAAAACAAGCTGTTTTTACGGCTAGGAAAACTATTGTCAAATATCAAAAATTCAAAGTTATGAGAAATTTAAAATTATTATTGTTAACGTTCGTTTTATTAGTGCTTACAACTAGTTGTACAGATAACACTGAAGATCTAGTTACTAATACAACACAAAATACAGAACTAATCAACCAAGACACCAATGCTTTAACGTCTCCGGGAACAGGTGATGATGATGAGGATACGAACGGCGGTAAAGGCTAATTATTATGATAAAGTTAAACCTCCAGCACAAAGTTGGAGGTTTTTTTTTAGTTTTGTTTAAAACTAAAATCAAAAAATTATCAATAAAATAATATTCTTTCTTTTAATTGTATATAATTATTCTGTATTTCCTTTAAGACCTAAGCAAATTGGTTCAGAAATAAATAATGACAGTATAAAGGTATGGATAAAGAGAGCTAAAAATAAAAAACTAGATATAAAGTCTAGAAAAAAGAATCTTTTTAAAGCTTATAATTATATAAACTCTAATAAAACTAATTCTTCTTTAGAGTTAAGTACAATTGCCTATGAATTCTATACTTTAAAAGACAGTTTAAACTTTTTTGAAATTAATGAAAAAGCTATCCATATAGCAAAAAAAACTAAGAATTTATATGCTCTAGGCGATGCAAATTGGAACTACGCAACATATTTTGTTGATAATCAAACCTATGATAAAGCTTATAAATATTTCGATGAAAGTTACAAAGCATTTGATAAAGGTCATTTTGAAAAAGAAAAAGCGCAAATGCTTTACGGAATGTCATATATAAAAGCTAGGTTTAAAGATTATTATGGTAGTGAAATTTTAGTAATTAAAGCAATTAAAATCTTTAAAGAACATGAAAAGTTATACGAATGTTATAACAGACTTGGCCTTTTACAAAAAGATATTAAAGAATACGACAAAGCTTTAATTTATTATAACAAAGCTTTAGTTCATTTTAATAAAATTAAGAGCAAAAGAAAGAGAGATAATCCTTTGTATATCAACATCGCAAATATATATGTTAAAAAAGGTGAATACTCAAAAGCTTTGAAGTATTATAATATCGCTTTAAATCAAAATATTAAAAGATCTCGATATGCAAGAATTCTTGACAATAGGGCGTACTGCAAATTATTAATGCATGATACCACTGATATTCAAAAAGACTTTTTTTATGCTTTAAAAATAAGAGACAGTCTAAAAAATAAAGCAGGTATTTCAATAAGTAAAATCCGTATCTCTGATTATTTTTCTTATGCAAAAGATACTATTAAAGCCTTACAATATGCTAAAGAGGCTAATTCTTTAGCTAAAGAATTAAAAAATGGTAGAGATTATTTGGTTTCTTTACAACAATTGGCTAACCTAGACACTAAAAATTCTAAAAAATATTACGATCGTTATATACAATTTAATGATAGCTTAATTAGTCAAGAACGTAGGACACAAAACAAATTTACGCGTATAGAGTTTGAAACAGATGAACATATAGCTGATAACAAACGTTTAAACGAACAACGTATCTGGATTTTTGCAGCGAGTATTGCTTTACTACTCATTTTAAGCTTATTATACTATGTGCGTGTACAAAAGGTTCAGAATGAAAAACTACAACTAGAAGCTGAGCAACAAAAAGCGAATGAGGAAGTATACGTACTCACTTTACAACAACAAGCTAAATTAGAAGAAGAGCGTATAAACGAGCGCAATCGTATTTCAGCAGAATTACACGATGGTATTTTAGGAAAACTTTTTGGTACTCGTGTAAGTTTAGGTTTTTTAGGTATGCAAATGCAACCAGAAACTCAAGAGCAGCATCAAACTTTTTTAGATGAGTTACAAACCATTGAGAAAGAAATTCGAGAAGTTTCGCATCGTTTAAGCGAGAATTTTGATGATGCCACTGTAAACTTCTCAACGATTATTGAACAATTATTAAAGGACAAAAGCGTTATTGGTAATTTTACTTATACATTTACGCCAGACCCTACTATTCTATGGAAAAGTATTAATGAAGTAATCAAAGCTAATGTATACCGTATTATTCAAGAAGCTTTGCAAAATATTATTAAGCATGCTAACGCAAAAAGTGTTATTTTAGACTTTTCTTTACACCAAGAGCAGGTTATTATTAAAATACAAGATGATGGTGTAGGGTTCGATGCTAAAAAAGGTAAGAAAGGAATTGGAATTAAGAACATTAAAACTAGAGTTGAAAAACTAAGTGGTTCGGTAGATTTTATTTCGGTAATAAATAAAGGAACTACTTTACTAATTTACATACCATATTTCCCTCAGAATGCAGCATAAAAAGTATAATGCACTATTAATTGACGATCACCCCCTAATTGCAGAAGCCTATAAAAGCGCTTTTAAATTTATTGAACAACAAGATGAACAGATTTCTTTTTATATACAAACAGCAGTAGATTGCGATTCTGCTTGTGCTATTTTAAAAGAATATGCTTCGAATTCGGAACGTTTAGATGTTGTTTTCCTAGATATGAGATTACCTCCATCTTCTGATGGTACAATTCTCTCTGGCGAAGATTTAGGCCTTAAAATACATGAATTACTTCCTGCAACTAAAATTATTGTTTCTACTACCTTTAATGATAATTATAGAGTACATAGTATTCTTAAAAACTTAAATCCTGAAGGTTTTTTAGTTAAAAATGATTTAACTCCAAACGAATTGGTTCAAGCAATTCAGGAAGTCTTGAAAGATCCGCCTTATTATAGTAAAACTGTCATGAAATTACTACGAAATCAAATTTCTAGTGATCTTTTACTAGACGATATCGATCGTAAAATATTATATGAAATTTCTATTGGTACCAAAACTAGTGCCTTACCTGACTTAGTACATCTTTCCATTGCTGCTATAGAGAAGCGTAAACGCCAATTAAAGAAGATTTTTGCTATAAATAGTACAGATGATAGAGAATTAGTTTTAATGGCTAAGGATAAAGGTTTTATTTAAAAATCTTTAATATTCAACAAAATCAACATACAAAATAAAAAAATGCTCACTTAAATATAAGTGAGCATTTTTATTTACTTCTTTATTCTGAAAAGTTTTTTATTCTTTATAAACTCCCATGTTAGCATATTTATCCATACGCTTGGCTACAAGATTTGTATCATCTAAATCTTTTAACTCGTCAAATGCTTTTAAAATTTGATTTTTAACAGCTTCGAAAGCTCCTTCTCTGTCGGTATGTGCACCCCCAGCAGGTTCAACGATAATTCCATCAATTAATTTTAATTTTTTCATATCGTCTCCTGTTAATTTTAAAGCAGCAGCGGCTTGCTCTTTAAACTCCCAGCTACGCCATAAGATAGAAGAACATGATTCTGGAGAAATAACAGTATACCATGTGTTTTCCATCATGTATACTCTATCTCCTACTCCAATACCTAAGGCTCCACCTGAGGCTCCTTCACCAATTACAATAGTAATAATTGGAGTTTTTAAACGTGTCATTTCAAAAATGTTACGCGCAATTGCTTCTCCTTGTCCTCTTTCTTCAGCTTCTAAGCCTGGATATGCACCTGGAGTATCTAGTAAAGTTACAACAGGAATTCCAAATTTTTCTGCCATACGCATTAAACGCAAAGCTTTACGGTATCCTTCAGGGTTAGCCATTCCGAAATTACGGTATTGACGTGTTTTAGTATTGTACCCTTTTTGTTGTCCGATAAACATAAACGATTGATCTCCTATTTTCCCTAGACCACCAATCATTGCTTTATCATCTTTTACACTTCTATCTCCATGTAGTTCCATAAAAGTATCGCCACAAATAGCCTTAATATAGTCTAGTGTATAAGGTCTGTTAGGATGACGCGACAACTGAACTCGTTGCCATGGAGTTAAGTTTTTATAAATATCTTTTCTAGCTTTCTCTAATTTTTTTTCAATTTTCTTACATGTCTCCGTTACATCTATCTCACTTTCTTTTCCGATATCATGACATTTTGCCAATTGATCTTCTAATTCCTTAATTGGCATTTCAAAATCTAAATATTCCATTTCCTGAAGTTTGATTTTTGTGTTGTTTGTATTAAGCAAACATACTAAATTATCGTTGTAATTTCTTTTTAATTTTTGAAGAATTTTTTAAAACTCCATTTAATAGCACTACAAATAATACTATAAAGGCTCCATAATAAAACTCAATATTCATTTGTTCTTTTTCTTTAAAAATAATGAGTGCCAATACAATAGCGTAAATTGGTTCTAAATTTATGGTTAACATTACCGTATAAGGTGTTAAGTATTTCATCACTTTTACTGAAGTAATGAATGCATATGCCGTACAAATGCTTCCTAAAATGACTAAATATATCCAATCACTAGCTTTTAATTGAAAAAATTCCGCGGTAAAACTTCCTGTAAAAGCAAGAAAAATTGTTACCACTACTACTCCAAAAAAGAGTTGATATAGTGATATTGTATCGGGTTCGTATTTCTTTACAAATAATCCATTTAAAACAGAAAATAATGCAGAAAGT
This sequence comes from Tenacibaculum amylolyticum, assembly GCF_964511145.1. NCBI lineage: Bacteria > Pseudomonadati > Bacteroidota > Flavobacteriia > Flavobacteriales > Flavobacteriaceae > Tenacibaculum > Tenacibaculum amylolyticum. Next base: position 7,742 of record NZ_CAZEFZ010000040.1, on the reverse strand, counting down.
GCCGCAGATATTAAAGCATACATGATTCCTAATCCATACCTACTTTCGAAATTAAAAATGATGTATAAACCTACTATTACTAATAATCCTAAAATCATTTCTACTAGGTTTATTCTTCTTTTAAAAAAAATAGGTTCTATTAATGCTGCAAAAAATGCTCCTGTACTCATTGTTACTAAAGCCACCGATACGTTAGATACTTTTATTGCTTTAAAAAAAGTAATCCAATGTACAGCAATAATGGTTCCTGTAATTAAAAATTCAAAAACTGCTCTCGTAGTTATTTTAAAGGATTTCTTTTTAATTAAAAAATACAATACTATAAAAATGACTGCAATTCCCATTCTATACCAAACTAGTGGTATAGCATCTATAGAGATTAAAGCTCCTAGAATTGCTGTAAATCCCCAAATAAAAACGATAAAATGTAGTAGTAAATAATTTTTGAGTTTACTTTCTTGCATTGATGTAGAGATAAATAGCATAGCTACCAAATACCATATTTGGTACCCAAACATTTAACAAAGAGTTTGCGCCAGCAACTGCACCTAGCACTTCTGCTACTTTTAGGAAGAAAACATATACAAATACCACTGCAATTCCTAATGCTAAATTTACTCCAACTCCTCCTCTTCTTTTCCTATATGCTAAGGCAACTGCTATTAATGTTAAAATATAAGATGCTAATGGTAAACTTGTACGTTTATATAATTCTACTAAATACGCATTTAAGTTTTTCACTCCTCTTTTCTTTGAAATCTCAATAAACTCAGAAAGTTCAGGTGATGTCATTTCTTGTGCCATCGTAGATTTATAACTAAAATCTTTAGGAGTGAATGCAAAAGTAGTATCCATATTATTACCAGAGAAAATACTATCTCTGTCTTTAAATATTTTTCGTTCTTTCCAATTTAATAATGTAAATGCGCTATCATTCCACGTTATTCTATCAGAGATTAGTTTGTACTTAAGTTTCAGTCCGTCATAAGTTTCTGTAGAAAATTGATAGCCTGCATTTCTGTTTAAATCATAGGATTGAATAAACATGTAAGTGCTATCATTCAATTGCAAGCTAAAATCTTTAACAATTTGATCTTGATATCGTTTCTTTTTTAAATACGTAGCTTCAAATTCCTTTCTTGTTTTACTACTATCTGGCACTACATAATGATTCATAAACAAAGCTACAATAGTAACAATGGTTGCACCAACAAAATATGGATACAAAAATCTTGTGAATGATATTTGCGAACTATTTATAGCTACAATTTCAGTATTATTTGCCAATCGTGAAGTAAAAATGATAACTGCTAAGAATAATGCTAAAGGCATAAAAGTATTAGCATAGTAAATAATAAAATTTTTATAATAGTCATTTACTACTTCTAAAAATGTAAGGCTTTCATGTCTTAGAAACTTATCAATTTTTTCTGCAATATCAATTGCTACCGCTATGGGTATTAAAATTAACAACGTAAATAAAAACGTTGTTAAATATCTTTTTAATATGTACCAGTCTAGAATTTTCAAATTACAAACGATTACTCATTTGTTTTACCATTTTATCTTTCCATTCAGCAAAATCTCCTGCTAAGATATGTTTTCTTGCCTCACGAACTAACCATAAATAAAATCCTAAATTATGGATAGAAGCTATTTGCTTTCCAAGTAATTCTTTAGATGCAAATAAGTGTCTTAAATAGGCTTTAGAATACATGGTATCTACAAATGTAATTCCCATTTCATCTATTGGAGAAAAATCATTTTCCCACTTTTTATTTTTAATGTTGATAGTTCCATGTGCTGTAAATAACATTCCATTTCTCGCATTACGAGTTGGCATTACACAATCGAACATATCTACACCTAATGCTATATTTTCTAAGATATTTATAGGTGTTCCTACTCCCATTAAATATCTTGGTTTGTCTTCAGGTAAAATACTACATACCACATCTGTCATTCCATACATTTCTTCCGCTGGTTCACCTACAGAAAGCCCCCCAATAGCATTTCCTTCTGCTTCTACTGAAGCAATAAATTCTGCTGATTGTTTACGTAAATCTTTAAATGTACTTCCTTGTACAATTGGAAATAATGTTTGATTATAATTGTATTTTAACGGTACTTTTTCTAAATGATTGATACACCTTTTTAACCAACGATGTGTCATATGCATAGAATTCTTTGCATAATTGTAATCACATGGATATGGAGTACATTCATCAAATGCCATGATAATATCTGCCCCTATAGATCGTTGAATTTCCATTACATTTTCTGGAGTAAAAAAATGTAATGAACCATCTATATGACTCTTAAACTTTACTCCTTCTTCATTAATCTTTCTTCTTCCAGAAAGTGAATACACTTGATACCCTCCACTATCTGTTAAGATATTTCGATCCCAGTTCATAAACTTATGTAATCCTCCAGCTTGTTCTAAAATAGCTGTTTTTGGACGTAAGTATAAATGATATGTATTACCTAAAATAATATCTGGATTTATTTCATCTTTAAGTTCAGATTGATGTACTCCTTTTACAGAAGCAACTGTTCCTACAGGCATGAATATTGGTGTTTCAATAGTTCCGTGATCTGTAGTAATTACACCTGCTCTAGCTTTACTTTTTGGGTCGGTAGTTTTTAAGTCAAATTGCATAAGCGACAAAGATACATAATTGGAAGTTTGTGAAAACTTAAATATTTGTAAATCTATTTTTTTCTTTGGCGTCCAAATTTTGATTTAAAATTTTTGGCGTTTTTCGTCTGAGTACGACGTTTAGTAGGAGCTTTTTCTTTGGAAGCTTCTTCTGTTTTTACAGAGGTTTTTACAAGCTTATTAATCTTATCCATCTCCTCTGTTGTTAAGGGCCTCCATTCTCCTGTTTTAAGGCCTCCTAATTCAACATTCATAATACGAGTTCTTTTTAATTTAGTAACCTCGTATTCTAAATATTCACACATTCTTCTTATTTGACGGTTTAAACCTTGCGTAAGTATTATTTTAAAAGTAGTTTCATTTAGTTTTTCTACTTTACACTTTTTAGTAACTGTACCTAAAATAGGAATTCCATTTCCCATTCTACTAATAAAACGTTCGTTTATAGGTTTGTTAACAGAAACTATGTATTCTTTTTCATGGTTATTACCAGCTCTTAAAATCTTATTTACGATATCTCCATCATTTGTCAAAAAAATAAGTCCTTCTGATGGTTTATCTAATCTTCCTATAGGAAATAATCGCTGTGGATGTCCCACAAACTTTACAATATTCTTTTTCTCTTTACTATCTGTAGTACAAACAATCCCTACAGGCTTATTTAAAGCAATATAAATCGTCTTAGGTTTTGCTTTTAAAGGTTTACCATCAATTTTAACAATATCTCCTTCAAAAACTCTATTTCCTAATTGTGTAGGTTTACCGTTAATGGTCACTCTTCCATCTACAATTAGTTTTTCTGCTTCTCTCCTAGAACAAATTCCAGTAGCGCTTATAAACTTATTAAGGTTTGTAGATTGTTTATTATCTGTATTCATCGATACAAAATTAAAACAAAATTCCTCAGGTATTTCTTACCTGAGGAATTTTGTTCTTTATTGTTATATGCGTTCTTTACTTTTAGAACATAATCATTTTTCTTGTACAACGTGCTAAACTAGGTCTTCTATCATAATCAAAACCTAAAGTAACCATGTGTGTACCATTATTAAACCCGATTACTTCATTAGTAGTAATACTAAATCCATAAGAGATATAAAACTTATCCTTTTTTATCCCAAACAAAGGAGCAATTGCATTTGGTGTAAAAAACTGATCATTTAAGAACGTATAACTCACTCCTCCCCATACATAACCATCACGAATACGCTTACGAAGTTTTACATTCATATCTGTTCTAGATCTTCCACTAGCTTCAAAATACTCGACAAAAGCTGATGGTTCTAGCTCTGTATCTCTATTGATTCGAAAGTTATAATTCGTATACACAGAGTAACGTCTTAAAACTTCTGGCTCACCAGTACTGAAATTATCTATCTTTTTATCTAATAAATTCACCACATTTCCACTAATTGCAAAACGTCCAAATCGATATAACATACTAATATCAAAATTCGATGAATTTAATGCAAGGTTAGGTACTACTTGAGGTGTATTATTTTGATCTGTGTTTATATTGAATTGAATAAAACTGTAACTCAATCCAAAAGATAGAAAACTATCATATACATCACTTAATATTAAATGACTTGCCAATGATAAACGAGCTCCTTTTTGCGTTGTAAATCCATTACGGTCATTAAACAAAGTTAATCCACCTCCAAAACGTTCTGCTAATCTAGCTTCAACAGTTAATGATTGTGTGTCTGGTGCATCTTTTACACCAATCCATTGACTTACTCCATTTAAACGAACTTGTAATCCAGATCCTATTCCTGCATAAGAAGGAGATATTAAGAATGGATTGTCTGCCATGTGATTGATATACTGTGGTAGATCAACTTCCTGTCCCCACATCTTGACAGTCATTAAAAATAATATTGTTATTACGCTATATTTTTTCATCTAATATTATCTATATAAAGTAAAGTGTCCCATTATACGTCTACGTTCACCTGATAGTTCAGTAAATTCTAAAGTATACCAGTAATCTCCTGATGGCATTGGACGACCTTGATACGTTCCATCCCATCCTTGTTGGATACCATTATACGTTCCTAATTCTCTACCATATCTATCGAAGATAAATACCTTCAATTCATGATATGTCTGAACTTGGTCTGGGTACCAGTAATCTTGAATACCATCTCCATCTGGAGTAAACAAGTTAGGTACTTCAACCGTAATATAAACGCCTTCAACCGTAATTGATTGTTCACAGCCTCTACTATCTCTTACAACAATTATATAATCTCTTGTTTGTGTTATTATAAATTCATTTTCTGAAGAGAAATCACCGCCATCAATACTATATTCATATGGTGGAATTCCTCCAGATGCAATAGCTATTAGTCTATTGATTTGTGAATCGTCTATTACTAATTGTAATGGTTGAATTGTTTCTACTTCAATATCTGTAATCGTACGCATACATCCATTTACATGCTCTACTTCTAAAGTATAAATACCTGGAGTTGTTACATTGAATATACCTGTATCATTACTTGCATTTTCTGGACCAGATAGTGTATATACAACATTACTAGCATGTATTGTTGCTACTGTTCCTGTAATAGTAGCAGCTCCAACACAATCATAAGTAAGTGTATTAGCAAACTCTAAACTAACTGACGGCTCTAAAGTAATTGGTGCACTTACTGAGGTACAACCATTACTATCACGTACAATAACTACATAAGTTTCTCCTGCAGTTAAGTTATCAAATAATGTTCTTCCATCTACAAATGCTCCTCCATTTAAACTTGTTGAATATGGCGCAGTACCTCCAGTAATTGTTACTTCAAACGATGGTGCAGTATCCTCAACACATAATTGTTGTTGTACAGTAGTTAAATCTATAGCTACTTCAAGTAATGGTGGTTCTGTAATTGTAATATCTAAAATTACAAAACATCCACGTTCATCTTGTACCATAACACTATATGTACCAGCTGTCAAGTTTGTAAACTCATTACTCGTCTGGAATCTACCAGGTTCTGTGCTGATTTCATATACATAAGCTCCTGTACCTCCTGTAGCATTTATTGTAATACTACCATCTGTACCTCCATTACAACTAACATTTGCAACTATTTCAGATGCTTCTAATAATGGTGGATCTACAACTTCATAAGTAGCTGTTGTAGCCACACAATCCTGGCTTGTTACTCTAATACTATACATACCTGGACCTATGTCGTCGAATGTATTAGATGCTTGTGGACCAGCTATAACACCTCCCGCTCCATCTAATAACTCATACATATAATTTCCTAAACCACCACTAGCTGTGGCTGATAATGTAGCATTACTATCTCCAGTACAAGTAATAAACCCTGATATTGTATCTAACACTGCTGTTAATGGTACTAACGCTGGAACAGATACTAAATATGGATCAGAAACACAGTTGTTTGCATCTCTTACATAGAACTCGTGATCTCCTGCTGGAACTGAGAAACTATTGCTTGGTACAAAGTTAATTCCATCCATACTATACATGTAAACTCCTGTTCCTCCATTTCCTGTAACCTCAATTGTTGCTTCTGGAGTTAAACAAGTAATAATAGAAGTAACACTTGCTACTGCAGTTACATCTGATGGCTCATTAATTGTTATAGGGAACGTTCCATTACAACTAAACTCATCGTATACATTAACTTCATAGGTTCCTGCTCCTAACCCTGTGAATTCATTCGAGCTTTGAATTGCTGAAACAGTTCCATTTGGATATGTTAAACTATAAGAATATACAGCTGGAGCTCCTTGTCCTCCACCTGAAACAGCATCTACACGTATTGTGGCAGTTTCATCACCTTGACAAGCAATTGTACTAGATAAAACTGGTGTTGCTGCAATTGGTAATGGAGCTACTAAGCTAAAATTAGCTGTAGTAGAACATCCATTTGCATCACTAACAGTGATTAAATAATCTCCAGCTGTTAAATTATTAACAATTGAAATTGGAGAAAATGCTTGAACAGTTGTTCCTGTTGTAATATTCTCTAATTGATATTCATAACTTCCCCATCCTCCATTTGCACCTATATCTACAGCTCCACTGGTTGAGCTAATACAACTAATCGGTGTTGTTGTAAATCCAACACTTAAAGCTGCTGCAGGTTCTTCTATAATAACTTCTGGTGATATAACTGGACAGAATGGGCTTGCTGTCATCGTAACTTCTACATAATAAGTACCTGCTCCTAAAGTATTAATTGTAGTAGGACCTCCTAATGGAACACTTCCTGTTATCCCGGTTGTAGCTCCTCCTGAATTAAAGACTTCATAGTCATATGAACCTCCATAAGGTGTACTTGTTGCAAAATCAAACGTAATACTCCCGTTATTATCTCCAATACAAACAACGTTACTGTCTTTATTTAGATCCAAATTAAAACTTGGTACTGCATTAACTTGATGACCAATTGTTGAAATACAACCGGTACTTAGATTCATAATACTTATATCATAAATATCTTCTCCTAAACCAGTAAAACTAGTACTTATGGTTGTCCCTACTGTAGGTCCAAAAACCGTATTTGTTAAACTTGTTCCTCCTGAATCTGTTATAGTAAAATTAATATTCTCGCCTAAAACTAAAGGACTTGTTAAATCTACTGAAACTGTAATCTCCTCACCTCCTGCAGGTAAAGTTCTACAGTCTATAGCTTTATCAACCCTAACGCTTGGACTACTTAATGCATTAAATGCTTCAATCGTAACTGTTGTACTTGCCATACAACCTTCATCATCATAAACATCTACAGTTACATTACCTCCTGATGCATTAGTCGTAGAGAAGGTAAAGTTAGCTCCGTCTTGTGTCTCAACCGCTCCACTAGTTGGTGTATATGTAAATACTGCACGTACGTAAGTACCGCTTCCACCGGATACATTTGCTGGATTAACAGTTACACTTGCTACATCTGTAATATTACCTGTAGTACATCCAAATGCAGTAACATCTGGGGCAACATCAAAATTGATCGCTGGTAACTCGAAAATAGTAGCCGTTTGCATAGAAGTACATCCATTTGTTCCTGTTGCTGTAATTGTATAAGTAATACCTGCAACACTT
>NZ_CAZEFZ010000039.1:0-1078 GCF_964511145.1 Tenacibaculum amylolyticum | reverse complement strand
ACCATCATTATCATCATCTGTATCTGTTACATCTGGTGTACCGTCTCCATCTGTATCTACTTGAACGGTTACGATAATTGTTTCTGTTACACAGACCTGTGGTGTAACTGCTGTATTACAAACTTCTAGAACAATTGTTACATCACTTCCTTCTTCTCCTGCTGCTGCTGTATACGTTACTTCTCCTGTTAATGGATCTATACTTACTGTACCTCCTGCTGTTCCACCTGTTTGGGTGATACTTGTGTTTGCACCTGGTTCAAAATCGTCATTTGCTAAAACATTTACTGAAGCTGTTTGTCCTTCTACAACTGTTAACACATCATCTGCTCCTGTTGCAACTAATGGATTTGGATCTGTAACATCTGGATTTCCATCATTATCATCATCTGTATCTGTAATATCAGGAATTCCATCACCATCCGTATCTGTCTGCACAGTTACTGTAATTGTTTCTGTTACACAAACCTGTGGTGTAACCGCTGTATTACAAACTTCCAGAACAATGGTAACAGTTCCCCCTTGCTCTCCTGCTGCTGGTGTATACGTTACTTCTCCTGTTAATGGATCTATACTTACTGTACCTGCTGCTGTTCCGCCTGTTTGAGTAATACTTGTGTTTGCGCCTGGTTCAAAATCATCATTTGCTAAAACATTTACTGAGGCTGTTTGTCCTTCTCCTACGACTAATACATCATCTGCTCCTGTAGCAACTAATGGATTTGGATCTGTAACATCTGGATTTCCATCATTATCATCATCTGTATCCGTTACATCTGGTGTACCGTCTCCATCCGTATCTACTTGAACTGTTACGGTAATTGTTTCCGTTACACAAACCTGTGGTGTAACTGCTGTATTACAAACTTCTATAACAATCGTTACATCGCTTCCTTCTTCTCCTGCTGATGGTGTATACGTTACCTCTCCTGTTAATGGATCAATATTTACTGTACCTGCTGCTGTTCCGCCTGTTTGGGTGATACTTGTATTTGTTCCTGGTTCAAAATCGTCATTTGCTAAAACATTTACTGAAGCATTTTGTCCTTCTACAACTGTTAAAACATCATCTGCTCCT
>NZ_CAZEFZ010000038.1:0-86738 GCF_964511145.1 Tenacibaculum amylolyticum | reverse complement strand
AGGATTCGAACCTGCGACCTCCTGCTCCCAAAGCAGGCGCGATGACCGGGCTACGCTACACCCCGATTTGATCATCTACAATTTTTTTTGCGGAGAGACCGGGATTCGAACCCGGGCATCCCGAAGGATGACAGCTTAGCAGGCTGCTGCATTACCACTCTGCCACCTCTCCCAAAGCTAATTTTAATGTTTCAATTAAAATGTTGTGCTTTAAAATTGCGAGTGCAAATATATAATCTTTTTAAAGTTCCCACAAACTTTTTTACACAAAAAAAAAACTACTCTGGATACTCTACTCGTAAGTGATAGATATTCATTAACTTACTCTTAATAACTTTTTTTATTTTTTCTATTTCTCTAAAAGTAATATCTGAGTTTATAAACTGATTGTTGTTTTTTTGCCCTTCTACAATCTTATCTATTAATTCATCTATAGATTGTGCAGAAGGTTGCTGTAAACTCTTTGAAGCTGCTTCTGCTGCATCACAGATCATTAAAATTGCTGTTTCTTTAGAAAATGGAATTGGCCCTTGATAACGGAACTTCTTCACCTCTACTTCTTCATCTGGATTATTATCTTTTTCTTTCTTATAAAAGTAATACACCAAACTTGTACCATGATGCGTTCTTATAAAATCAATAATTCTATCTGGAATTTTATTCTTCTTAGCTATTTCTATTCCGTTAATGACATGGTTTAAGATAATTTGCGCGCTATCTTTTGGAGACAAATCATTATGAGGATTTACACCTGTAATTTGATTTTCTGTAAAATACTTTGGGTTTACCATTTTTCCTATGTCATGATACAGTGCTCCTGTTCTTACTAACATTGAATTTGCTCCTATTTCATTTGCTGCTGCTTCTGCTAAATTTGCCACCTGCATTGAATGTTGAAATGTTCCTGGTGCTTTTTCATTTAACTCTCTAAGCAGTTTAGAGTTTGTATTCGATAATTCTAATAAGGTTACATCAGAAACTAAACCAAATACCTTTTCATAGAAATAGATAAAAAACACTGCTAAAAAAGACAATAATCCGTTCACTGCAAATAACCCAAAATAAATCCCTTTAATATTACTTACATTCCCTTCTTTAATAATTGAAAAGGCAAAATAGGTAACCATATAAATCAACGTAATTTGAGCAATCGATATAAATAAACTGGCTCTTTTATATAATTCGCTTACAGATAAAATAGTGACTATTCCTGCTATAATTTGTAAATAAATAAATTCAAAACTGTTAGGAACAATAAAGCCTAACAATAAAACAGTTAATACATGTGTAAATAATCCTAACCTTGCATCAAAAAAGGCTTTTAGTACTATTGGTAAAATGCTTAGCGGAATTACATAAAGGAAATCAGGATTATACTTTACCATTAGTGTTTGCGCAAAGATCATTAACAATATATTCGAGAATATAAATGTTACTTTGGTGTTATCAACAAAAATCTCTCTACGATAACGTTGCAAAAAGAGCAATAACATTAATAAAGCCAGCGCAACTAACAACGTATACCCTAACACTAACCAGTTATAATTAGATTTAGTCCAAATTTTAGATTTTGAAGCTTCCTTTAATGAGTTTAAAATATTAAATCGTTCTCCTTCAACAATATCTCCTTTTAAAATGATTAATTCATCTTTAGAAATTTTCCCTTTAGTGTAAGAAATATCATTTAAGAATTCATCTAATTCCTTTTGTGTAAATTCGGCATCAAATTGCACGTTAGATTGTAATAAATTAGAAAGCTCTTCAAATACATAATCTTTACCTGTTGAACGTTCAATATCACTAAACTCATCATTAATTTTAGTCAAAATATCTTTTGACTCTATAAGTCGATCAAAAGATATATCTTCTATTATATCTCCTTTTCTCAATACAATAATTGAATTCTTATTAATTTTTTTCTCAGAAGCATCATCTACAAAACCATAAGCGTAAATTGAATTTATTAATGCAACTCCTTTTTTAGTAAGTTTTGCTATTTGTTTAGCAGATAAACTATCAGAAGGTTTTAATAAGTCCATTCTATCTTTGAATGTCATTACTATCTTTTCTGGCACTTCTGTGTTGTAAAGAAAATATTGTTTTGAAGATGTTTTTAATCTATTAATCTCTTCTGCTATCTCTTCATCTGTTTTTTGAATAGCAAAGTCAAAAGGAGCATATAAATTATCGTATTGCCATGGTTTACCTTGAGAAAAATCATACCTAAATTTCCCTTCTTTAGGAAAGAAATAAACAATAGCAAAAGCTGTACTTATAAATAATAATACTTTATATACAATCGAATTATTTCTATATAAATAATTTATGATTTTCTTCATATTCGTTACTTTCTGAGTGGTAAATATAACCTTTTACGATTATTTGAGAACTTGCTATAAAATGGTTATTTTCGCATAACATTTTTTAACAAACAAACGCAATATGAAAGAAGTAGTAATTGCATCTGTAGCAAGAACTCCAATTGGAAGTTTTTTAGGAACGTTATCTAATATTCCTGCTCCAAAATTAGGTTCTGTAGCTATTAAAGGTGCTTTAGATAAAATAAATTTAAAGCCAGAAATGGTGAATGAAGTATACATGGGGAATGTTGTATCTGCTGGTTTAGGACAAGCTCCAGCTCGTCAAGCAGCTATTATGGCAGGAATTCCAGATACTGTACCTTGTACTACTGTAAATAAAGTATGTTCTTCTGGTATGAAATCTATCATGTTAGGAGCGCAAGCAATTGCATTAGGAGATGCTGATATTGTAGTTGCTGGAGGAATGGAAAATATGAGTATGATTCCACATTACCAACATGCTAGATCTGCAACTAAATTTGGTCCTGTAAAGGTAGAAGATGGAATGCAAAAAGACGGTTTAGTAGATGCTTACGAACAAGTGGCTATGGGAGTTTGTGCAGATGATTGTGCTGTTGAATATAATTTTTCAAGAGAAGATCAAGATGCATTTGCTGTAGAGTCTTATAACCGTTCTGCTAAAGCTTGGAGTGAAGGTAAATTTGCTGATGAAGTTGTTCCTGTAGAAGTGCCTCAAAGACGTGGAGAGCCTTTAATTTTTAGTGAAGATGAAGAATATAAGAATGTAAAAATGGAAAAAATTCCTGCTTTGCGTCCAGCTTTCACGAAAGAAGGTACAGTAACCGCTGCAAATGCTTCTACAATTAATGACGGAGGTGCTGCTTTAGTATTAATGTCTGCTGAAAAAGCTGAAGAATTAGGAATTCAACCTATTGCTAAAATAAGAGGATATGCAGATGCTGCTCATGAACCAAAATGGTTTACTACTGCTCCTGCAAAAGCATTACCTAAAGCATTAGCAAAAGCAAATATTAGAATAGAAGATGTAGATTTCTTCGAATTAAATGAAGCTTTTTCTGTAGTTGGTTTAGCTAATACTAAAATTTTAGGAATCTCTTCTGATAAAGTAAATGTAAATGGTGGGGCTGTATCTCTTGGACATCCATTAGGTGTTTCTGGAGCAAGAATAGTTATTGCATTGACTTCTATTTTAAAGCAAAACGACGCAAAAATTGGAGCTGCTGGTATTTGTAATGGTGGTGGTGGTGCTAGCGCAATGGTTATTGAAAGAATTTAATAGTATTTAAAATTTTATTGCTTGTACGGAATTTGTAATTTAAGTATCGTTCCTTTACGTATAGAACCAGATGACACTTCTGAAATGGTAAGCCAATTAATTTTTGGTGATGCTTTTCAAATTATTGAAAGTACTAAGAAGTGGAGTAAAATCAAATTAGCTTTTGATGGTTATGAGGGATATGTAGATAATAAACAATTTGAAAAAATTTCTGAAAATGATTTTCAGTCTTTGGAAAAAGAAGACAGCTATTATGCAGCTGAATTAATTGATTTCATTACAGATTCAGAAAATAATCTTACTACTATTCCTATAGGAGCTCGATTGCCTTTTTACAACAATAATTCCTTTACAATTAACAACAAAGTTTATAAATACGAAGGAAAAGTTACTCATAAAAAAAGAGATAAAATAGCCATTGTAGAAACGGCTTATCTTTTTTTAAATACTCCTTATTTATGGGGAGGAAAAACTCCTTTTGGTATTGATTGTTCTGGTTTTACACAAACGGTGTACAAACTATGCGGATATCCTTTATTACGTGACGCGAAAGAACAAGCAACACAAGGAGAAGTCTTAAGCTTTATAGAAGAGTGTGAGCCTGGTGATTTAGCCTTTTTTGATAACGAAGAAGGTATAATTACACATGTGGGCATTATTATGAATGATTATAATATTATTCATGCACATGGAAAAGTACGAATAGACAAACTAGACCATAGCGGTATCTATAATATAGATAGTCAACAACACACACATCGCTTACGAGTCATTAAGAAAATGATTTAATATAAAATAAAAAAGAGAAGTTTTTCAACTTCTCTTTTTTTTATACTTATTACGCTTTAAATAAGCTTTCAAGATTATCTCATTGATTTATATAAAGCTCTAAATTCTTTTGCTTTCGCTTCATTTTCTAAAACCTCGTAAATACTCATTAACGACTTTACTGTATCCACACTTCTATTTAAGCTATCTGCTTTTTCTAAATATGGTAAAGCTTCTTCGTAAACTTTCTTTTGTTGTAATGCTAATTGATCATACTTCTTAAAGTTTGATAAATTCTTGTTCATTTCTTCAACAATCGCTTTTTCTTTATCTAAAATTACTACAGATAAGTTCATATAAGCGTCTGCATAATCTGGCTTTAACTCAATCGCTTTTTTATAATACTTTGTAGCATCTTCTGCTCTACCTTGGTTAAAGTTTACTACACCTAAGTTGTAATATAATGTTGGGTTGTTTGGGTCTAAAGCAACTGCTTCACTCATCAATTCACCAAACTTATCCATTTTACCTAATTCAATGTATAATTGTGCTTCGTTTAAAATTAAATTTAAGTCATTCTTATTCGCTTTTCTAGCTTCAGAAATAGCAGCAATAGCTTCGTCTGTTTTTCCTTGCTCTTTTAAGATTAAAGCAAAATTTTTCATGATTGAAGCTGTTTTACCATCAGTAGTTTTTTCTTTCGGATTGTTATACTTTCCAGATTTTACCATTAAATCTCTTTGAGTCTTACTTCCTAAGTTTTCCTCTTTACCAGTAGACTTATTTGTAGCAAAATACTGTACTTCTTTACCTGTATAACCTATCTTCATTAACTCCTTATAATAATCGATAGCAGCATCATAATCTTTAGCTTGTGTTGCACTAACAGCAGCATTATATGCAAATGCCGTATCTCTAGGACTTAACTTATATGTTAAATAAAAATACTTAGATGCTTCATCGAAATTTTTATCATTATTATATAAGTTAATTGCTCTTTCTGATACCGTTTGGATTAACTTATCTAACATCGGTCTAGCATCTCCTGAATAACGCTCTTTACCTACTTGTTTTTCAAAAGCAAATAATTCATTAAATGCATCTGCTGCATTTTCATAATCTTTCTTACCTGCAAATGTTTGTCCTTTTAGGAAGTAGTATTTAGCTTTATATTTATCATCAGCTTCTTTAATCGACTCGTCTAAAGAGTTAACGAGCGTTAATGCTCCTGCGAAATCATTATTTTTAAGTGCCTTTTCTATAGATCTCAGCTCTTTCTTTTGCGCAAAAGAACCTAAGGTTAGTAATCCTAAAGAAATGGCTAAAATTTGTTTTCTCATTTTAGTTATTATTAGTTATTTATAATGTATTCTTAATTTACACTAGTCTCATTTTCAATTTCCGTGCCATTTTCATTTTCCTCTTCCTCATGCATCACTTTTGCAACTGCTGCGATACTATCATTATTCTTAATATTGATCAGTTTCACACCTTGTGTTGCCCTTCCCATCACTCTCAGGTTCTCAACAGCTAGTCTTATTGTAATTCCTGATTTATTGATAATCATTAAATCATTAGAATCATCTACATTTTTTATTGCGACCAAATTACCTGTTTTTTCTGAAATATTCAATGTTTTCACACCTTTTCCTCCTCTATTGGTAATTCTATAGTCTTCCAGTTTAGAACGTTTTCCGTATCCTTTTTCAGAAACTACTAAAATATTACTCTCCATATCATTTACAGAAACCATTCCTATTACTTCATCTTCATCGTGCTGTAAACTAATTCCTCGAACTCCAGAAGCTGTTCTACCCATTGGTCTGGTTTTCTCTTCTTCGAAACGAATTGCTTTTCCAGATTTTAAAGCTAACATTACCTGGCTATCTCCTGTTGTTAACTTAGCTTCTAGTAATTCATCATCTTCTTTAATTGTAATAGCATTAATACCATTTGCTCTTGGTCTAGAGTATTGCTCTAAAGGAGTCTTTTTAACTTTACCTTTCTTAGTAGCCATAATTACATAATGACTATTGATGTAATCTTCATCTTTTAAATCATCTGTAACTAAGAATGCTTTTACCTTATCATCTTGCTCGATATTTATAAGGTTTTGAATCGCTCTTCCTTTAGTATTCTTTCCTCCTTCTGGTATTTCAAATACGCGCATCCAGAATACTTTTCCTTTTTGAGTAAAGAACAACATGTGTTGGTGATTTGTACCTACAAATAAATGCTCTAAGAAGTCTTCATTTCTTGTAGTTACACCTTTTTGTCCTCTTCCTCCTCTATTCTGAACTTTATATTCATCTAAATTCGTTCTCTTTACATATCCTGCATGAGAAATAGTAACCACCACTTTTGAATTAGGGATCATATCCTCAATACGCATATCTCCACCTGCATATTCAATTACAGAACGACGCTCATCTCCATACTTATCGCGAACCTGTATTAACTCGTCTTTTATAATTTGATAACGCCTAGGCTCGTTAGCTAGTATATCTTTTAAGTCAGCTATTGTTTTAATAATTTCATCATACTCAGCTCTTAACTTGTCTTGTTCTAGTCCTGTAAGCTGACGAAGACGCATTTCTACAATCGCTCTTGCCTGTATTTCAGTCAATTCAAAACGCTCTATCAAACTAGCTCTTGCCTCATCTGCATTTGCAGAACCTCTAATAATTTG
Source organism: Tenacibaculum amylolyticum (assembly GCF_964511145.1). NCBI lineage: Bacteria > Pseudomonadati > Bacteroidota > Flavobacteriia > Flavobacteriales > Flavobacteriaceae > Tenacibaculum > Tenacibaculum amylolyticum. The sequence continues at coordinate 79,663 of NZ_CAZEFZ010000038.1, read as the reverse complement.
AATTACTTCATCAATATTATCTGAAGCAATAATCAGCCCTTCTAAGATATGCGCTCTTGCTTCAGCTTTTCTAAGCTCAAATTGTGTTCTACGAACAATTACTTCATGACGATGCTCAACGAAATAGTGAATTAACTCTTTAAGGTTTAACTGCTCAGGTCTTCCGTTTACTAATGCAATATTGTTAACACTAAACGATGTTTGTAACTGTGTATACTTGAATAATTTATTCAATACAATATTAGGAATTGCATCACGCTTTAAAACGTACACAATGCGCATTCCTTTACGGTCAGACTCATCTCTAATACTAGCAATTCCTTCTAGTTTTTTATCGTTAACTAAATCCGCTGTTTTTTTAATCATTTCAGCTTTGTTAACTTGGAAAGGAATTTCGGTAACAATAATACATTCACGGCCTTTAACTTCTTCAATAGTAGCTTTTGCACGCATTACTATACGGCCTCTACCAGTATGAAAAGCATCTCTTACACCATCGTATCCATAAATAATTCCTCCTGTAGGAAAATCTGGTGCTTTTACGTGTTGCATTAATTCATCGATCTCAATATCTCTATTATCGATATATGCAACTGTTCCATTGATAACTTCAGTTAAATTATGTGGCGCCATGTTTGTAGCCATACCAACAGCAATACCTGAAGCTCCGTTTACTAATAAGCTTGGTATTCTTGTAGGCAAAACTGTAGGCTCCTGTAATGTATCATCGAAGTTTAGTTTATGATCAACAGTATCTTTTTCGATATCAGAAAGCATTTCTTCTGATATTTTTTGCATTCTTACCTCCGTATAACGCATTGCTGCAGGACTATCTCCATCTACAGATCCAAAGTTTCCTTGTCCATCTACCATCATATAACGCATACTCCAATTTTGCGCCATACGCACCATAGAATCATACACCGATGTATCTCCGTGCGGGTGATACTTACCTAATACTTCTCCTACAACTCTTGCTGATTTTTTATATGCTCCCGTAGATTTTATTCCTAACTCATGCATCCCGTATAAAACCCTTCTATGTACAGGCTTTAAACCATCTCGTACATCTGGTAAAGCTCTTGAAACAATTACCGACATTGAATAATCAATGTAAGCGGATTTCATTTGTTCTTCGATATTAATTGGAATTAACTTTTCCCCGTCTGCCATATAACTCAATTTAAATCATTAATATTCATTTTGTTAAAAAAGTGAATTTTATTAGTTAAAATTCACTTTTCTAGACACTTGCATTTATTTACAAATACAAACAGTGCAAGATATGATTTTAACTAGAATTTCCCAACTTTTAACCATTCATTTTTACGTTATTTATTAACAATCTGTAAGGTTTATTAATATCCACACACTAATGTTAATAACTGTCTTTTTGTCTTGTTATTTTACTGGCATTGTTTTTGTATTTTTCTTTAAAATTCTTATTAACTTTACAACAAAGAAATTATTTATGGACGAAAATTTTTCACCTGGTGTAAGAGATGTGATCACTTTTAGTAAGGAAGAAGCCTTACGCTTGGGCCATGATTTTATTGGTACCGAACATCTTTTGCTTGGCTTAATAAGAAAAGGAGATGGAAAAGCGATAGAGATTTTAACGACTTTTGACATAGATTTAGATTTGGTTCGTAATAAATTAGAGAGGTTAAACCCTACTTCTCCTGTTTTAGAAACGAATCAAAAGAAAAATTTACATTTAACAAGACAAGCAGAGAAAGCCATTAAAACTACTTTTTTAGAGGCTAAATTATATCAAAGTGACGCTATAGACACTGCACATTTATTACTATGTATTTTGAGAAACGAAAATGACCCAACAACTAAGTTGTTACAGAAATACGATATTGATTACGATCAAGCGAAAGCTTTATACAAAGATTTAAATATCGACGACGACAATTTGCCTATAAGCCCAGTTGCAGAAACTCCAGATGATGAGTTTGCTGAAGAAAAATCGGGTCCATATGGGCAACAACAACCTTCGCAAAGAAGTAAAGCTAGTAAAAAATCTAAGACTCCTGTTTTAGATAATTTTGGTAGAGATTTAACTGCTTTAGCTGAAAATGGCAAACTAGACCCTGTTGTAGGTAGATTAAAAGAAATTGAGCGTGTTTCGCAAATTTTAAGTCGTAGGAAGAAAAATAATCCGATGCTAATTGGAGAACCTGGTGTAGGTAAATCTGCTATTGCTGAAGGTTTGGCTTTAAGAATTGTAAACAGAAAGGTATCTAGAATTCTGTTTGACAAACGTATCATTTCTTTAGATTTAGCAAGTTTAGTTGCTGGAACAAAATACAGAGGTCAGTTTGAAGAGCGAATGAAAGCTCTGATGAATGAATTAGAAAAGAATGATGATATTATCCTTTTTATAGATGAAATTCACACAATTGTAGGTGCTGGTGGAGCAACTGGTTCTTTAGATGCTTCTAATATGTTAAAACCTGCATTGGCTCGTGGAGAAATTCAATGTATTGGTGCTACAACTTTAGACGAATACCGAACTAATATCGAAAAAGATGGAGCTTTAGAGCGTCGTTTCCAAAAAGTAATGGTAGATCCTACTACTGTAGAAGAAACTGTACAAATTTTACATAACATTAAAGGTAAATATGAAGCTCATCATAATGTAGAATTTACTGATGAAGCTATTGATGCTTGTGTAAAATTAACGAACCGTTATATGACTGATCGCTTCTTACCTGACAAAGCTATTGATGCTTTAGACGAAGCTGGTTCTCGTATTCATATTACAAATATTGTTGTACCACAACAAATTTTAGAATTAGAATCTAAGCTAGAAGATATTAGAGAACGTAAAACAAAAGCAGTTAGCGGTCAGAAGTATGAAGAAGCGGCAAAACTTCGTGATGACGAGAAAAACATAGAAGCTGCATTAGATTCTGCTCAAAATCAATGGGAAGAAGATTCTAAACTACACAGAGAAACTGTTACTGAAGATAATGTTGCTGAAGTAGTTTCTATGATGACAGGAATCCCAGTGAACAGAGTAGCTGAGGCAGAAAGCAATCGTTTAGCTGAATTACCTCAATTAATCCAAGGAAAAGTAATTGGTCAGGACGATGCTGTTTCTAAAGTTGTAAAAGCAATCCAAAGAAATAGAGTTGGTTTAAAAGACCCTAATAAACCTATTGGTTCATTTATTTTCTTAGGTTCTACTGGAGTTGGTAAAACACAATTAGCAAAAGTATTAGCTAGAGAATTATTTGATTCTGACGAGTCTTTAATTCGAATAGATATGAGTGAATACATGGAGAAGTTTGCTATTTCTAGATTAATTGGTGCACCTCCAGGATATGTTGGGTATGAGGAAGGTGGACAATTAACTGAAAAAGTTCGTCGTAAACCATATTCTGTAGTATTATTAGATGAGATTGAAAAAGCACATCCAGACGTATTTAATATGCTTTTACAGATATTAGATGATGGATACGTTACAGATAGCTTAGGTAGAAAAATTGATTTTAGAAATACTATCATTATTATGACCTCTAATATTGGGGCTAGAAAAGTAAAAGATTTTGGTGGCGGAGTTGGTTTTGGAACACAAGCAAAAAAAGAACAAGAAGAAGCCCATGCAAGAAGTATTATTGAAGGTGCTTTAAAGAAATCTTTTGCTCCTGAGTTCTTAAATCGTATCGATGACGTAATTATCTTCAACTCTTTAGAGCGTGAAGATATTCACAAAATCATTGATATTGAGCTTAAGAAGTTATTAGATCGTATCTCTGATTTAGGATACCACTTAAACCTAACAGAGAAAGCCAAAGATTATATCGCTGATAAAGGTTTTGACAAACAATATGGAGCTAGACCTTTAAAGAGAGCTATTCAGAAATATATTGAAGATGCATTAGCTGAAGAAATTGTAAGCTCTAAATTAGATGAAGGCGATGCTATTTTTATGGATTTAGATGACAAAACAAATAAGTTATCCATAAAAATTGAAAAAGGTGAAAAACCTACTGAAACAAGAACAGAAATTGATGAAGAATAAATAACGAAAAATCCTGAGTTAAAGCTCAGGATTTTTTTATGCTTTTAACTTAATATTATTTTTATTCGTCTTCTTTATAAAACTTTCAAAATGAAATCAACTAAACCTATATATTCTTATCTATTTTTCTTGATAGCTGTATTTACTTTTACAGGAATTAATTCTTGTAAAAATAGCAATGCTACAGAAAGCAATAGAAGTATCGTTCCTAATCATATAAATTCTACACAAAAGAGAACTGTATCTGAAGCCGCAAAAAAGTACTGGTTTGATGGTAAAGCTGAAATTTCAAGTTATCAACTGAATCAAATTCGTTATGGCGAAATTCATAAAGGCACCGCCGCTCTTATTTTTGTTACTGAACCTTTCTCTAAAGAATCAAATACAAAAGCAGATTATGATAACGATAAAAACATACCTGTACTAAAGTTAAATACTACTAAAAAATTTAATACAGGTATCTATCCGTATTCAATGATGAATAGTACTTTTTTTCCTTTTGAAAGTGAAAGTTCATCTATTAAAATTGCTTCTTCTATGCAAGAATGGTGTGGTATGACTTTTATAGAAATGAAAAATAAAGGAGATTTTTTATTTAGCTTTAATTCATACTTTGAAGGCAATTCTTTTAAAGATAAAAAAATAACCAAAGCTATTTTAGAAGATGATTTATGGTCTTTAATTCGCTTAAACCCTGAATTACTTCCTGCAGGAAAACAACGTATTATACCTGGTATGTTTTATTTAAACTTAATGCATAAAGATTTTAAATCTTATGAAACTGTTATTACTTCAACAATAAACGAAGACAATACAATTTATAATATAACTTACCCTGAGTTAAACAGAACTCTTTCTATTCAATATAAAACAGAGTTCCCTCATAACATTCTAAGTTGGAAAGAAACTTATATCAGTGGTTATGGTACTAACAAAAAAACACTAACTACAGAAGCAACATTAATCAACTCTATTAAAGTTGATTATTGGAACAAAAACCAAAATAAAGACAGCTACTTAAGAAACACCTTAGGCTTGTAATTGTTAAAAACACAAAAACATCAAAATACTTCGACAATAAAACAAGTTTCAATTAAGGTTATTTTTTAGCTTTGCAGCAATGAAGTCGATTATAAACTCTAATTATTTATTAGTATCATTTTTGACACTTTTATTTGTTGTCAATTTAATACAAGGATATTCTACAGATCTACTTGCAGACGAAGCATATTATTGGACCTACAGTAATGAGTTAAGTTGGGGTTATTTTGATCATCCTCCTATGGTTGCTATTTGGATAAGTATTTCCAAGTTGTTTTTCTCATCTAGCGAACTTAGTGTTCGGTTTTTCTCCTCAATAACCTTATCTATTACTTTTTACATTGTTTGGTTATTAATTAAACATCCAAAGAAGAACGAATTTCAATGGCTATTTGTCTTGATAGCTTTTTCTACATCTTTATTCAATGTTTATGGTTTTATAACTGTACCTGATACTCCTTTGCTATTTTTTGCAGCAATTTTCTTTTGGGGATATCAAAAATATTTAAACGAGAAGTCTTTAGTAAGTTATTTAGTAATAGCTATCACTATGGCAGGCATGCTATACAGTAAATACCAAGGAATATTAATTATATTCTTTGTTTTACTTTCTAATTTAAAGGTTTTAAAAGATGGTAAAATATGGTTAACTGCTTTACTTGCATTAGTACTATTCGCTCCACATTTACTGTGGCAATTTGAAAATGACTTCCCTTCATTTAAATATCACCTATTCGAACGAAAAGAAAATACCGTTTATAGATTTAGAGATACTTATATGCATCTTATTAACATGATTGCTATAATTGGTTTTACATTTCCTATTGTTTACAAAGCCTTATTTAAAAATCTAAAAAATAAAGATTTATTTCAGCGCGCATTAAATTTCACTGTAGCTGGTTTTGTGATTTTCTTTTTTATCAGTACGTTTAAAGGTCATGCACAAGCACAATGGATTGTTCCTATTTCAATCCCTTTAATCATTATACCTTTTAATTATTTAATTGAAAACCCTAAACAAATAAGGTTATTTAAAATATTAGCTTTTATAAGTATAATTGCTGGTACATTTTTGCGATTTGCTATGGTTAATGACGGTTTGTTACCTAAACAATTTGACATGCACGGAAACAAAAAATGGGTTGAACGAATCGAAAAAAAGATCGGAGACAAAACACCTCTTTTTTTAAACTCCTACCAAAACACTTCTACTTATTGGTTTTATTCCGGTAAAAGACCTTATCAAATTAACACTTGGAATAGTAGAAAAAATCAATATGATTTGTATTCATACAATCAAAATTTTTCTCTTAACAATCCTATTTTAATCAATATTGGTGCACAAGAATCTCCTAAAGATTCTATCCTCAAAAAAAATAATATTGAAATCTATTTTAAAGACATATCAGGCGAGTATACAAAACCCGATAAACTACAATTTGATCTTATCAATCCAATTTATATTGAACAAAACAGTACAAATTCAGTTAATATAAAACCTCCATATGTACCTCTTAATCTGAGTAAAATTTTTCAGCCATTTGTTGGTTTAAAATCTAAAGAGGACAAGAGTTATTACGATGCTACACTACAAGAAGATCGTATTTCTTTTTCCTTACCTAAATTCACACCAGAATGTTCACCTATAGAGATACAGATAATTGGTACTACTAACATCCAAGTTCCTCCTATCAGATTAAGTACTATTGATAAAATACAGCAATCAAATGAGTAAAAACAGTATATTTTATGCTATTCTAGCCTTAGTAATTTTAATTACATTCATTGGCTTCCCTTTAGATTTAATGCCACCAGATGCTGCCTTATATGCTTCTATATCTAAGACAATGGTTTTAAACAATGATTATATAAATTTATATTCATTAGGAACAGACTGGTTAGACAAACCTCATTTACCATTTTGGCTCACAGCCTTATCATTCAAGTTATTCGGCTTTTCTAATTTTGCTTATAAATTACCCGGTGTGCTTATTTTTTTCTATGGCGCATACACAATGTACTTATTCGCTAAAGAGAATTACAATAAACAAACCGCTTTAACAGCTGTTATAATCTTACTTACCTCTTTACATATTGTTATATCAAATTTTGATGTAAAAGCTGAACCATTTCTTACAGGGTTTATTATGGCTAGTTTGTATTGGTTTTATAAATATATTCAGCAAAAAACTTGGAAACACTTACTATTAGGAAGTTTATTTTGTGCTTTTGCAATAATGACTAAAGGAATTTTTGCTTTAATCCCAATAGTAGCTGCTATTGCTGGAAATTTATTAGTTAAAAAACAATGGAAAGAAATTTTAAATCCTATGTGGATTTTTGCTTTCGTTTTTATTGCTGTTTTTATTATCCCAGAACTATATGCATTATATATTCAATTTGATGCACAACCTGATAAAGTTGTATTTGGAAAAACAAATGTTTCCGGAATTAAATTCTTCTTATGGGATAGTCAATTTGGACGCTTTTTTAACACAGGACCTATTAAAGGAAAAGGTGACGTTTTCTTCTTTCTTCATACAATCCTCTGGGCTTTTTTACCTTGGTCTATTTTGTTTTACATAGCTACTGTTTTAAAAATAAAGCGAAATTTTAAAATAGTAAATCACAAAGAGGAATTCTACACCATTTTTGGAACGTTAGCAACTATACTCGTATTTTCTTTAAGCAAATTTCAATTAGCTCACTATACAAATATTGTATTTCCTTTTATGGCAATTATTACTGCGGATTTTATTATCAAATTAAAAGATCAATATTTCAAACTTCAAAAAACTTTTGTGATAACACAATGGTTTTTAATTGGTATAGTTACAGTAGCAATTCCTTTATTGAGTTTCTTAATGCTTCCAGAATTTAATTTTAGTTTCTTAATCATTTTAGCAATTTCTATAGCAACTATACTCTTTGTTAAAAAGAAAGAACAAGAAAAAATAAAACGCTTATTTTACTATTCTGCTATCACTTTTTGCTTTTTGTATGGTTTTATGCTAACACATTTTTATCCTACACTATTTAACTATCAAGGAGGTGTACATGCTGCTAAATTTTCAAACAACAATAATATTGAAACAGTCTATTTAATTGATAACAAAACTCATAAGTTCGGTTTTGAGTTTTATTTAAACAATCCAGTCATAAGAGTTCCCAAAGAAGACGTTAACTTATTAAAAGGCAAAACCTTTTATGCTGATCAACAAGAGTTACAATATTTAAAAGAAAATAATTACAAATATTCAATACTTAAAGCATTTGATTCTTATAGAATTACAAAACTTAAAGGTAGTTTTTTAAACCATAATTCAAGAGCAGAAAAACTTAACAAGAAATACTTAATTGTTTTACAATAAGCTTTCTTTAAATGTTTTTTGATACAAGAACTTATACAACTTAAAAAGTATAGGTCCCATTATTATACCTTCTATATATCCGATAGTAATATCTATTGGATAGTGTACTCCTAAATAAATTCTACTATACCCGAAAATTAGTGGAAATAAAATTAGTATATAAATAAATTTGAATTTGCTTCGTAACAGCAAAATAATAAATGTGGTAAAAGTTGCTGATAATGCAGCATGACCAGACCAAAAACTTCCTCCTCTAGGCTTGTAAGAGAATTGTCTTAAATATTCTTGCAGTTCTGGCACGTTACATGGACGTACTCTACCTACAGAATTTTTCATCAGATTTGTAAATTGATCTGAAAAAGCAACTAATAACGCTATAAAAAAAAGTGTGAATAACGTTTTCTTTGCGCCAAACTTTACAAAAAGTAAAACTAAAATGAAAACGAACAGTGGAATCCAATTAAATTGATCGGTTATTGCCAACCAAAAAGCATCCCACTTTTCGTTTCCTAAATTATTTAAATAAATTAAAAGCTCTCTGTCTTTAGAGAGTATGCTATCTAAAAAACTATTTCCCAACTTTTAATACTTCAATTTCAAAAATAAGATCTGTATTTGGCTTTATGACAGGTAAACGTCCTACCTCCCCATATCCTAAATAACTTGGAATAAATAAACGTGCTTTATCTCCTTCACGTAACATTTTTGCACCTTCTTTCCAGCCTGCAATTAATGGATATTTAGGATCATTAATTGTAAATGTAAAAGCCTCTTTTTGATCTAAACTAGAAGCTATTTTATTTCCTAAATCGTCATAAAGTGTATAATGCACCGTTGTAGGTTGATCTGGATTTACCTTGTTACCTTTACCTTCTTTAAGCTTTACAAAACGTAAACCAGAGCTAGTAACTTTAGAACTATAATAATCAAAGTTCTTTTTTACTTCTTCTTTTGCTATAGCTATTTTTCTCTTACGCTCCTTCTCTCTTTCCTCAGCATTATCTAATTCACTCAAGAATACCTCAGGAGCATTAAAGTTCTTAGCATTTTTTCCTACTCTAATGATATCTACTTTATTAATGTAATCGTTTTGAACTATTGTATCTACAATATTCTGACCACGAGCTACCTTTCCAAAAACAGAATGTTTTCCATCTAACCAAGGTGTTTCTTTATGCGTAATAAAAAATTGAGAAGAATTTGTACTTGGTCCTCCATTTGCCATAGAAAGCACTCCTGGCCCATCGTGCTTATGAATTAACTCTCCTTTTTCATTTAAAGGAAATTCATCATCAAAACGATATCCTGCACTTCCTCCTCCAGTACCAGTAGGGTCTCCTCCTTGAATCATAAAATCTTTAATTACTCTATGGAATTTGATACCATCATAATATGGCTTTCCTTTTAAAGAATCTGTTACTTTAGGATTATTCCCTTCTGCCAATGAAACAAAGTTTGCTACTGTCATTGGTACTTCGTCTGCATGTAATTTAACTAAAATATCCCCTTTATTGGTTTGAATATCGGCATATAAACCTTCTGCCAAATCTGGGTATTTTACAGTTTTACAAGAAACTATAAATACAGCAAGTAAAACGATTATTTTAAATGACTTCATTGTATTTATTTTAAAATTAAAAGACACCAACATTAGTTGATGTCTTTACTAGTTTTTTTATTATTTGTTAGCTGGTGCAGCTGGTTGAGCAGCTGGCACAACGTCTAATAACTCTACATCAAATACTAATGCTGAGTAAGGCTTAATTTTAGGTAATCTTCCTTGGAATCCATAAGCTAATTCTTGAGGAATAAAGAATTTATATTTAGCTCCTGGCTTCATTAACTGTAATCCTTCAGTCCATCCTTTGATTACTTGATTAACTCCAAACTCAGATGGTTCACCTCTATCTACAGAGCTATCAAATACAGTTCCATCAGGTAATGTACCGTGGTAATGCACTTTAACTTTGTCTGTTAATTTTGGAGCTTCTCCTGTTCCTTCTTTTTCAACGATATATTGTAATCCGCTATCTGTAGTTACAACATTTGGCTTTCCTTTATTTTCTTCTAAGTACGCTTCGTTTTCTTTCTTGTAATCCTTGTATTCAGCTTCAGTTTTAGCCTTCATTTCTTCTTCACGCTTCTTCATTTGCTCCATTTGCATCTTTTGGAAATATTGTCTGATGATGTTTGTAGATTCATTTACATCAATTAACATGTTTGTAGAATCAACCCCGTCGTAGAATCCTTGTACATATAAGTCTTCATTCAATTCTTTAGCATTTGGATCTGCTTGCATACGACTTGCCGTATTTAAACCTAATGCATAACTTACAGAATCTAACTCAGTTTCTAGACTCGTTTTTCTTTCTAATTGTTTTCCACAAGATACAACTGATACCCCTAGGGCTGCAATTGCAACATACTTACTTAACTTCATTGTTTAGTTTTTTTATTTCGATTAATGTTAGTGTACTTTTTATTGTTTGATTGATTCCTATTCTATTTCCATCTCCAGTAACTCCGTAGGCTCTGTATGATGGAATGACAAATGTAACAGTTTCTCCCTTTTTCATCAACTTAATTCCTTCTTGTAACCCTGGAACAAAATCTTCTTTATCGACTACATAATCTCTGGTTTGACGTTCATAAATTGTATTCCCATCTATATCTGTAATCACATAGTCTATTGTTACTTGATCACCTTTTACTGGTAATTGGGTAGCTACTGTATCTTTATTCACATAAGTATACCAAAAGCCTCTTGCCGAAGACTCATACCTATGTAAAGTATCTTTTTTTAAACGCGCTTCAATTGCATTCTTCTCTAATGCATTTAGCTTTTTATTCTCTGCAATTACTTCCTTGTAAAAATTATTTACAGAATGCTTTTTAGGTCTTCTAGGCTCAGGAGTTTTACAGCTAGCAATATATAATGAAGCTAACATACATATGTAAATACTATTCTTCATAAGAATTCATCAACTCTTTTTGATAATTAGGTAATAGCGATTTAAACTTCTCAATTGTTTCTCCTAAAGACACATTCGATCTTCCTCCTGCAGCATTATCATGTCCTCCTCCATTAAAATAGTTTCTTGCAAATTTATTTACAGAGAACGTTCCTTTAGATCTGAACGAAATTTTAATGATACCTTGTTCTTTATCTTCAATAAAAATCGCAGCAAAAATAATTCCTTGTAACGATAAAGCGTAATTCACAATCCCTTCTGTATCTCCTTTCTGGTAATTAAATTTATCTTTTTCTTTTTGCGATAATGTTATGAATGCTGTTTTATATTCAGGATAAATTTGCAAATTAGTTAACGCTTGTCCTAACAGTAATAATCTACTATACGTATTTGCATCGTACACATTACTATGTATTTTATCATTCTTTGCGCCTTTATCTATTAAATCTGCAATGATTCTATGAGTTGCACTTGTCGTAGACCTAAAACGAAAAGAACCTGTATCAGTCATAATTCCTGTATACAAACAAGTAGCTATATCTGCATCAATAATAGCTGTATCTCCCATCATTTCGATAAAGTTATACACCATTTGACATGTAGAAGACATAGAAGTATCTGAGTACATATATGTAAAATCATCTGGTTGTTGATGATGGTCTATTAATGCAAAATCATGTTCGTATTTTTCTAATGTATTTTGCATGTCGTCTCCTACTCTATGCAAAGCATTAAAGTCTAATAAAAATATAATCTCTGATTTCTTTAATGACCTCACGCTTTGTTTATTCTGACGATCAAAACGATATACAGTTTCAGTACCAGGAATCCAACGTAAAAATTCAGGAAATTCATTAGGTAATAACACCTGCGTTTCATGTCCTTTTTTATCCAGATAATGTTTCAAACCTAATGTAGCGCCAACAGCATCTCCATCTGGGTTTTTATGACCTATAATCACTATATCTTTAGGGGTATCTAGGTAAGTCTTAAGTTCGTTAAAGTTCTTTAAAATCATAAATGGCGAATATACAATTTAATATTCTTTTAATTATTTAATAATACAGGTTTTATTAATTCAATTTTTAAAAGTTTTTCATCAATTGAACGAGGTAAAATGTATTTTATTTTCATATAACATCTCAGTAAACACATAAGCACAATTCTCTATTGTTTTCGCCCTTGTAAAAAATAACTTAAGAACATATTCTATTTCCTTAATTCATTCATAAACTCGCCACAAACACAAGTACACAAGAAGCATAACAACCTGCAAAACTATGTACTATTATACACTTAACTTGCTAGTAACATTAAAAAATGTATTTTTGCGCGAAATTATTAATAAGATAAACATACATAATGGCAACGAATAGAACTTTTACAATGATTAAACCAGATGCTGTAGAGAATGGTCATACTGGTGCTATTTTAGAAAAAATTAATGCTGCTGGATTTAGAATTGTAGCGATGAAGAAAACGCAAATGAGTAAGCGTGATGCTGAAACTTTCTACGGAATTCATAAAGAGCGTCCATTCTTTGGTGAATTAGTAGAGTTCATGACTCGCGGGCCAATTATTGCTGCAATCTTAGAAAAAGATAATGCAGTAGAAGACTTTAGAACATTAATTGGAGCAACTAACCCTGCTGAAGCTGCTGAAGGTACTATTAGAAAACTATATGCTACTTCTATTGGAGAGAATGCTGTTCATGGTTCTGATTCTGATGAGAATGCAGAAATCGAAGGAAGTTTCCATTTCTCAGGAAGAGAGTTATTCTAATTTTCAGCATAGAAAATATACTTAAAAACTCGTTACTTTTCAGTAACGAGTTTTTTATTTTTATTATAATACTTCTATGTATATTATACTAACATAATCTTCTTTACTACTTCTTCCTTCATTTCTTCATTAAGCATTCTAATTATTTTTTCTTTCCCATAACTCAATTCTTCTCTTAACACTGAAGAATTCAAACGGATAATTAGTGTCCCGTTTTGTAATTTAACTTCATTTGTATAAGAAGCTACACCTGCCCCCATTAATTTTTTCCATGCTTCTTCAATATGTATTTTTCGGAAACCTTTTTCTAGTTTATTTTGCTTTATAAAAGCTCCCATCAAATCTTTAATCGAAAAACTATCGTTTTCTCGTTTTGCCATTATCTTATTCTCCCTTATTCGTTATTTTGTTCCTCCCCTAATTTAAAAATCTCATATGGTTTGTTACTTTGCTTTACAACCTCTTCTGTTCTTTCAAAATGAGTATCTGTAATGAATATTTGTCCAAATTCATCGTTATTTACTAAATCTACAATTTGACCAACTCTATTTGCATCTAGCTTATCAAAAATATCATCTAGCAAAAGTATTGGTGTTATTTTCGATTGTCTCTTAATAAACTCAAACTGTGCTAATTTTAAAGCGATTAAATAGGATTTTTGTTGTCCTTGAGATCCAAATTTTTTAACAGGATACGCTCCTATTTGAAAACTCAAATCATCTTTATGAATCCCAACAGAAGTATATTGTAACACCTTGTCTTTTTCTAAATTATTAAACAATAATGTTTCAAAGGGTGTATCGTTTAACTGACTTTTATAATTCAAATTTACTTGCTCTCTATCATTTGATATCACCTGATACTTCTCATTAAAAATAGGTGTAAATTCTGCTAAGAACAGCTTTCTCTTTTCAAAAATTTCACCTCCATATTGCATCAATTGTTCATCGTAAACTTTTAAGTTCAATGCGTCAAAAGTTCTGTTCGCTGCAAAAAACTTTAATAAAGCATTACGCTGACTTAGCACTTTATTATACGAAATTAATGTGGTTAAATACTGCTTATCTTGCTGAGAAATTACACCATCTATAAACTTTCGTCTCGTATCGCTTCCTTCAATAATTAAATCTCTATCGGCTGGAGAAATAATTACCAATGGTAATTCTCCTATATGATCTGAAAAACGATCGTAAACTTTTCCATTGCGTTTCAATACTTTTTTTTGCCCGCGCTTTAATGAGCAAATAATTTTCTCTAATCTACTATCAATCAAATAGTCTCCTTCTATCATAAAAAAACCTTCATGATGCCTGATATTTTGCGTAGCTACTGGGTTAAAATAGCTTTTTGCAAAGGATAAATAATAGATTGCATCTAGAACATTTGTCTTCCCAACACCATTATTTCCTACAAAACAATTAATCTTTTCTTTAAAATTAAATGTTTGAATCTCAATATTTTTAAAATTCACTAAAGATAGTTTCTGTAAGTACACTAGTTATATTTGTTTCAGGACGCTAAGTGCAAAATAACGAAAATCGGCTTTTAAAATCCAATTAAAAAAACTATTTTTGCGCCACTAATTTTATAAGAACTATGGCAACATATAAAAAGAGAGGATATAAACCTAAGAAAGAAAAGGTTGTAGAAGAAGCTATCGAAGAAACATTTGATGAGTCTCAAAGTGATGTAGCAAAAGCCTTTGACGGATTAGACGAAGCAGCTAACAAATCTGAGCAATGGATCGAGAAAAATAGCAGACCTTTATTTTATGGTTTAGTTGCTATAGCTGGTTTAATTCTAGCATATTTACTATACACTAAATTCATTGCAGAGCCAACTGAAATCGAAGCTTCAAATGAATTAGCTTACCCAAGAACATTTTTTGACCAAGCAGAAACTGCTGCAGGTGTAAAAGCAGACAGCTTATATACTTTAGGTCTTGAAGGTGGTGATGGTAAATACGGATTTTTAGATATTGCTTCTACGTTTAGTGGAACTAAAGCTGGAAATATTGCAAATTACTACGCAGGTATTTCATATTTAAAAATGAAGAATTACAAAGAAGCTATCGAATACCTAAGTAAATTTAGCTCAGATGATGAATTATTAGGACCTACTGCTTTAGGAGCTATTGGAGATGCTTTTGCTGATATTAATCAACCAAAAGATGCTCTTGACTACTACGAAAAGGCTGCTAATAAACAAGCTAATGATTTTACAACTCCTTTATTCTTATTTAAAGCGGGTCAAACTGCAATGCAATTAAATGAGTTTAGTAAAGCAGAAAGCTTATTTACACAAATTAAAGATAACTACGCTACCACTCAAATTGGTAGAAATATTGATAAGTATATCAACAGTGCAAAATATGCACAATAGTAAGTTAACAGTTATTCAAACAACTGAAAGCTAAACAATAATGGCAACAACAAATTTATCATATTACGATAAAAACACAATCCCAAATGCGAAGGACTTTCGATTTGGGATTGTTGTTTCTGAATGGAATCCAGATATTACGCAAAATCTTCATAAAGGTGCTATCGAAACACTTTTAGACTGTGGAGCTCTAAAAGAAAATATTATTTCTTGGGATGTTCCTGGTAGTTTTGAACTAATATACGGATGCAAAAAAATGATTGCTACTGAAAAACTAGATGCAATTATTGCAATTGGAAATGTAATACAAGGAGAAACTAAACATTTTGATTTTGTATGTGAAGGTGTTACACAAGGAATTGTAGACTTAAACATTAAACATGATGTTCCTGTTATTTTTTGTGTATTAACAGATAATACAAAACAACAATCTATAGATCGTTCTGGTGGAAAACATGGAAACAAAGGTATAGAATGTGCTGTAGCTGCTGTAAAAATGGCCGCTTTAAAAAATATTGGACGCAATACCAATAGTGTAGGTTTTTAATTATACACTTAGTTACATATATAATCGTAAAAGTCAAGATGTAATATTCTTGACTTTTTTAATTTACAAACAACTTACTTGATAGCTTATCATTTATTCCGTAATTTTGATGGTGGTTTTTTGGTCTGATTTTTGACCTCATATAAAAAATGACAAAGAACAGTTATGGGTATTTTAAAAAGAGAAAATAAAAAGTTCGAATACAAGCCTCGTTATTACAAAGGAGAAGGGAATCCTTACGAGTTAAAGCATAAATTTGATGAATTCAGAACTACAGTAGGGAAACGAACATCCATGAAGCAAAAATTCAAAAATGCACTTAATGAATTTAAGTCTTCTGAATATGGTGGATTTAACAAAACTATTGTAATTATTACCATTATTTTAACGCTAATTTTCCTGTATTTGATCGATTTTGACCTATCAATATTTTTACAATAAAATAATTAATGTCAGATATTATTCAATTACTTCCCGATCATGTTGCTAATCAAATAGCAGCAGGTGAAGTTGTACAACGTCCTGCTTCGGTAGTTAAAGAATTATTAGAAAATGCAATTGATGCAGGTGCTTCTGTAATTACTTTATTACTTAAAGACGCAGGAAAAACATTAATACAAGTAATCGATAACGGAAAAGGAATGAGCGCAACAGACGCTCGTTTGTGTTTCGAAAGACATGCTACTTCAAAAATTAAAGATGCTGAAGATTTATTCAATTTAAGCACCAAAGGTTTTCGCGGAGAAGCCTTAGCTTCTATTGCTGCCATTGCTCATGTAGAACTTAAAACAAGACAAGACAATGAAGAATTGGGCACTGCAATAAAAATAGAAGGTAGTACTGTTGTATCTCAAGATATTGTATCTACAGCAAAAGGAACTAGTATTGCTGTAAAAAACTTATTCTATAATATTCCCGCTAGAAGAAACTTTTTAAAATCCGACACTGTCGAAACACGTCATATTATTGATGAATTTCAAAGAGTTGCTTTAGCACATCCAAATATTTCTTTTTCATTACACCATAATGGAAATGAAGTATATCATTTAAAAAACAGCAATTTACGTAAACGAATTGTTGCTATTTTTGGAAATAGAACGAATGAAAAATTGGTTCCAATAGAAGAACAAACCGACATTATTACTATACGCGGTTTTATAGCTAAACCTGAATATGCAAAAAAGAAAAGAGGAGAACAATTTTTCTTTGTAAACGATCGATTTATTAAAAGTTCGTATCTAAATCATGCTGTAAATAGTGCTTTTGAAGGTTTACTAGAACAAGGAGCGCACCCTACGTATTTCATTTATTTTGAAGTGCCACCTAATAGTATCGATATTAATATTCATCCTACAAAAACGGAAGTTAAATTTGATAACGAAAAGGCTTTATATGCAATTATAAGAGCCACTGTAAAACATAGTTTAGGTCAATACAATGTAGCTCCTGTATTAGATTTTAATAGAGACGCAACTTTAGACACACCTTATGAATTTAAGGATAAATCGTCTATGTCTTCTCCTACAATTACAGTAGACCCAACTTTTAATCCTTTTAAAACGGAACCGACAGAATCACAACATACCTATGAGAAAAAAAGTACAGCTAGCACCTCTACTTCTTTCTCTACTCCAAGCAAATCATCTTATAAACACGATTATAAAAAAGATGCTGGAAGTTGGGAGTCTTTGTATTCAAATATAGAACCAATAGAAGATACATCTGTTTCTCAAGGACAACTTTTTGAAAGTACTCAAGAAACTGAAACTGGAAAAACATTTCAGATTCAAAAAAAATATATTTTAAGCTCTATAAAATCAGGAGTAGTACTTATTCATCAAACTTTAGCACATCAACGTGTTTTATATGAAGAATATTTAGAAAACATTACCGTTAAAGAAGCTAATAGTCAGCAATTACTATTCCCTATAAATATTTCTTTCTCTTCTACAGATATTGAAATGATTTATGGAATGAAATCTGACTTAGAAAGTACAGGGTTTGTTTTTAATGAATTCACAAAAGATAGTATAACTATTGGTGGAATTCCAATTGCTATTTCTGAGAGCCAAATCACATTGATTTTAGAGCAATTACTAGACGATATGAAACTAGAAGTTCCTGATACAAGTTTTAGTCATTTTGACGTAATGGCTAAATCTTTTGCGAAATCATTGGCTATAAAAACAGGAACTGTTTTATCTGAAAAAGAACAAGAAACACTCGTAAATAATTTATTTTCTTGTAAAGAACCAAGTGTTTCTCCTCTAGGAAAAGCAACCTTTAAAACCTTAACTTTACAAGAAATAGACACCATTTTTAGCAAGTAAGTTATGCAACGATTAACAGCCGCAATAAAACATCTTATTATTATTAATGTAATCATGTATTTCGTTCCTCAATTAATGGGAATGGATTTAACAAATATATTTGCATTACATTTCCCTAAAAACGAGCATTTTGGCATATGGCAATATGTTACTCACATGTTTATGCACGGTGGTCCGTATCATTTACTTTTTAATATGTATGCTTTATGGGCTTTTGGTACTCCTTTAGAACAAATGTGGGGACGAAATAAATTTATATTCTTTTACTTCTCGGCTGGTATTGGAGCTGGTCTTATTTATACATTGGTAAACTATTACCAATTCAATTCAGCTTTAAATATTTTACTTGAATCTGGTATTACAAAAAATGAAGTATTTGAGTTATTAGATCCGACTAAAGTATATAAAGACGTTAACCTACAAACAGTAAACGCATTATACAACACTCCTGCTGTTGGTGCATCTGGTGCTGTTTATGGAGTTTTAGTTGCATTTGGAATGGCATTTCCTAATGCTAAACTTGCACTTATATTCTTCCCAGTACCTGTTGCTGCAAAATATTTTATCCCGTTAATTATTTTTGGAGACTTATTCTTTGGAGTAACGAAATATTCAATTGGAAATATTGCTCATTTCGCTCATATAGGTGGTGCTTTAATTGGCTTTATTATTGCGTGGTATTGGAAAAAAAATCAGTTTAGAATTAATTAAATGGAATCTATACATAACTTAAAACAACGGTTTAGAAATGCTGGAATAGTAGAAAAACTCATCTATATTAATGTTGGGGTTTTTATACTTGTTTTTTTAGCTAGTATTTTCAAATTCCTTACCAATTCTAATATTTTGGTAAAATGGCTGGCATTACCTGCTAGTTTTTCTGAGTTTGTTTATAAACCATGGACTATTTTTACCTATGGTTTTCTGCATACAGATTTCATTCATATACTAATGAATTTAATAGCCTTATACTATATTGGTTATTTATTCAAACAATATTTTACTGCCAAACAACTACTTAATTTTTATTTGTTCGGTACTTTTTTTGGAGGTGTAATCTTTTTATTAAGTTATAATTTTATCCCTTCGTTTGTTCCTCAAAAGAACTTTAGCATTTTATTAGGAGCTTCAGCAGGAATTTCTGCAATATTTATTGGAATTGCAACTTACATTCCTAATTATCAAATTAAAATTCCATTAATTGGTTTTGTAAAATTGTGGCATTTAGCTGCTTTTTGGGTGCTTTTCGATCTTATTAGAATTCCTACTTCTGGAAATGCGGGTGGATTGTTGGCACATCTTGGTGGTGCTTTATTTGGTTTTCTATATGTACAAAATGCTAGCAATAAAGAACTAGATTTATTTAAACCATTTCAAAATCTATTTAGCAAAAAAGAGAAAAAACTAAAAACAGTATACAAGTCTAATAACCCTTCCCCTAAAAAAGGTCCATACAAACATAAATCGTACGATCAACAAAAAGTAGACAGTATTTTAGATAAAATTGGAAAGTCTGGCTACGATGCTCTTACAAAAGAGGAAAAAGAATTTTTATTTAAACAGGGGAAGCAATAAGAATGTCTCGACATCAGAAGAAAAATAGTTTTTTAAATAAGTTACTTTATTTTGTAAATTCCATATTTGCAGCAACATTACTGCTGTCTTATTTTTTATCTTTTGTTTCGCCAAAAACAGTTCCTGTTTTTTCTGTTGCTAGTTTGGCCGTCCCTTTTCTAATTTTTGTGAATTTTGCTTTTTTATTGTATTGGGTAATTAAACTAAAGAAATACTTTATCCTTTCTGGAATTGTATTGCTTATTGGTTGGTTATTTTTCCCTCCACTTTTAAAGTTTACAAAGAAAAATATTGCATTAAACTCTGATGTAAAAATTATGAGTTATAATGTACGTATGTTTAACGTGTACAAATGGACAGAGGAAGAGGGTATTGGAGAAAAAATTATTCAATTTATAAAAGATAAAGATCCAGATATCCTAGCTATTCAAGAGTACTACCACTCGAAAGATACACAACTGAAATATCCGTATCATTATTTCGCGCCTAAATCTAAAAAAAACAATTTTGGCTTAGCTTTATTCTCGAAGTATAAGATTATAAATAAAGGTTCTTTAAACTTTAAAAACAGTGCTAACAATGCTATTTTTATTGATATTGTAAAAGGAAAAGATACTATACGTATTTATAATCTACATCTACAATCTTTAAAATTAAATCCGCAAAAAGAAAATTTTGGAGAAGCTAATTCTGAAAAACTAATTGGTAGACTAAAAAGAGGTTTTATACAACAAGCAAATCAGGTAGAACAATTTTTAAAACATGAAACAACCTGGAAAGGAAAAAAAGTAATTTGCGGCGATTTTAATAACACTGCTTTCTCTTGGGTTTACAGGCAACTTGCAAAAAACAAAAAAGATGCTTTTAATGTTGCTGGTATTAATTTTGGGAAATCATATAACTATTTTTTCCCTGTAC
Organism: Tenacibaculum amylolyticum; assembly: GCF_964511145.1. NCBI lineage: Bacteria > Pseudomonadati > Bacteroidota > Flavobacteriia > Flavobacteriales > Flavobacteriaceae > Tenacibaculum > Tenacibaculum amylolyticum. The sequence goes on along the minus strand of NZ_CAZEFZ010000038.1, from coordinate 58,709 downwards.
GAATCGACTTTATTCTTACTGACACAAAAACTAAAATACACAATTTTAAAACCTACTCAGAAAAACTTTCAGACCATTATCCTATCATGTCTAGAATCAATTTCGAATAGTTATATTAGCAATGGATTAGATTAATTATTAACCATATAACTTCGAATTTTCATGACACATTTTGATGTAGCTGTAATTGGTAGTGGTCCCTCAGGAGCTTCAACTGCTTTTCATTTAGCAAAAAAAGGAGTATCTACAGTTATAATTGAAAAAGAAACACTTCCCAGATATAAAACTTGCGGCGGTGGTTTTGTTTACAGAGGACGTAAAAACCTTCCTTTTGATATTAGTAATGTTGTAGAACGTGAATTTCACACAGTAGATGTTTATCTAGGAAATACACTTCATTTTCAAACAACCAGAGAAGAACCTACTATTACAATGATTATGCGTGATTCGTTTGATCATTTAATTGTAGAGGAAGCAAAAAAACAAGGTATTACATTATTAGAAGGCAATAAGCTTATTGATATTTCTTTTGACAAAGAACAAGCAATACTAACTACTGACAAAACTCAAATCTCTGCAAATTTTGTAGTTGCTGCAGATGGTGCTTTAAGCCCAACAGCTAAAATGGCTGGATGGAATAAAGAAACTAGAAAGTTAATTCCTGCACTAGAATATGAAATTGAAGTACCTGAAGAAGATTTTAACAGATTGAAAGATCAAGTACGTTTTGATATTGATGCAATACCATATGGCTACGCTTGGAACTTCCCTAAAAAAAATCATTTATCAGTTGGTGTAGCTTCAACTAAAAAGACGAGAATCAACTTAAAAAAATACTATCAAGAATACCTTAAAACTATTGGTATTACGACTATTTTAAAAGAATCTCAACACGGATTTCAAATTCCAATTGCCCCTAGAACAGATGGTTTTGTAAAAAACAATGTTTTTTTAATCGGTGATGCAGCTGGTTTTGCGGATCCTATTACTGCTGAAGGAATTTCAAATGCAATTTATAGTGGTGTTTTAGTTGCAGAAGCTATTAGCGAAAGTGAATTACAGTTAGAAAAAGCTAAAACACTTTATTTAGACAAACTAAATGAACGAATGCTTCCTGAAATAAAGACTGGTTTATGGTTAGCTAAATGGTTTTATGAGCAAAAAACAATACGCAATATCATGTTAAAAAAATATGGCCAACGCTTTAGCGATGCCATGGCAGATATTTTTCATGGAGACCGTTCTTATCCTACAGATATAAAACAAGCCATTACTCAAAAAATAAAAGAATTAGTTTTTTAAAAACTAAAAAACCGTTTGAGATGTCAAACGGTTTTGTTTTTTAAATTAGCTTTGTAAAGCTGCATTTTTAGACTTCACATAGTCCTCCACTTCATCGTGAGGAATTTCTTTGACTGGAATTGTAAAATTACCATTAGAACCTGAAATTACTATTTCGCTTCTATATTGTCCTTCAAAAGTTCCATGTACTTTATAAGGTGTTTTTCCTTCGCCAATAGGCCCTGTCCAACCCATTGCATTAATTTTTAAACCACCTACAAAATGACTGTCTCTTACTAAATCAAATCCATACGAATAGTTTTGAGCATCTCCTTCAACATACACGCTGAAAAAACCTGGAGTTCTTAATCCTGTCCATACATATACAGCTGAACACTTTTCTTTTGTTACTGGTTGTTTACCGTAAAATCCCATGATTACTTGTTTTAATAGGTTAATTACTTTAAAGATGCACAACTATTCTTTAGCACAGTTAAAAAAATCCTTTAAACACTAAAAATCAACCTTTAAAGCACAGTATTTCAGCATAAGAATAATAGTAAAAAACCCCTTAAGACTCTTTCAAGCCTTAAGAGGTTTTTAAATTTCTCTTCTTTTTATGTAACGAAAACAACTCTTCCCTACTCTATAATAAAGCGTTTTGTTGTTTTTGTATACTCGTTTTCTAGTCTTAAAATATATACTCCTGAATCAAAACGATTTACATTAATTACTCGTTTATTATCTGAAAGTTTTCCTTGCTCTAAAACTTGACCTAGCATGTTTAAGACACTATATGAAGTATTAGACAAACTCTTACCTGGGCCTAATAACCTTAACGTAGCTCCTTTTTTAACTGGATTTGGAGCCAATGTAATCGCTTTTAATATATCTTCATCTTCATCCCCTAATACATCTAAACGTGTTCCGAAATCTGCTAATTGTACAGAAGAAGTACCACAAGATCCTTCATAAATCTTAACATTTGAGAATGTTGAATTATTACCAGATCCTGAATCATTATCATTAATAAATACCAATCGATCCATATTACCTGTATACGAACTTCCAACTGGAATTACATAAGTAGTGGTTCCACTTGTATAATTATCAAAGTTTGTTACTCCGTAATTTTGAGTACCATGTACTTTGAAATATCTACTCGACGTTAATGTATTATCATCTTCAAATCCGATTCCGTGAATTTCTCCTTCTGAAGTACTGCTAAATTCAAATTCTATTACTGTATTAGCTGTTACAGTATAGTTCATTGCAATATACTTCCAAGTATTATTTGTTAACGTTAAAGAAGCTCCTGAATTCCCTATAGAGAAATCTCCTGACGCATCTTGATTAGAGAATGCATTAATTGTAAAATCGTTAAAGTTTAAAGCTGTACATGGGTCTGGGTCCGGATCTGGATCTGGGTCAGTACCTCCTCCATTTGAAACACCAACTGCATCTATAGCAATATCACTTTGCCATCCACTATTTCCTAAACCTGTTACTACGTTAAATCGTAACTGTACGCTTCCTTCACCTGCATAAGCAGATAAATCTACATTTGCATCATTCCACTGATCTCCTTTATCTCCAGATTGTGTAAATACAGAAGTCCAAGCTCCATCATTATTAGTTCTCGCTTCTACTGTTAATGTATTAATATATTGTCCAAACATATGATATTTAAATGTCAATGTAGGGCTCGTTAAATTCGTAAAGTTGAAACATGGAGAGTTTAATAATGCACGTTTATTTGGATGATTTCCTCCAGAAGCTTCAACATACACATAAGTGCTACCATCTGCTGCTGCACTTGGTCCTGTATTATTAGAAGGTGTTCCTCCAGAATTTCTAGTAAAGTCTATATTATCTCCAGAAGTTGTATTTTTCCAATCTCCTAAGTTTGTCTCAAAACTTTCACTATAAGGGAATGACGCCACATCTCCAGTACAATTTTCTCCTCCAGGATTTCCTCCATCACAAGGATTTGTAAATGAAACTGTTTGATCTGTTTTACCATTCGATCCTCCATTATTATTTTCATCTGCTCCTTCTCCTACTCCTCTTTCTGCAAATGCTTTCCAAATTAAACATTTGTATTGTCCTCCATATAAATCTTGGTCTGCCTGTAAAATTCCATCACGTCCAGAAACAAAACCTGGATTGTCTGCTGTGTTTTTTAATCCTTCAATAACTAATGCCATCGCAATATTGTTACCTCCAGTTCCATTATAAAAATCAGGATCAAAACCTTCTTGGTCTATTAATAACCAAGTTAAATCCCATAAAATAGTTGCAAATGCATATCCAACACCATGAGGAACAGCTAAATTATTAATATCTGCATAGTCTGTACCATTCACAGATTTATTTGTAGAATATACTGTAGGTCTAATTCCTTTTCCATCTAAACCTTGACCTAAAACATAAGTTCCTACACCTCTACCATCAGTTCCTTTGTCTCCAGCTTTCATGGTTAACATTAGTCCAAACCAGTCAGACCAACCTTCTCCCATTTGTTCTGAACCTCCTAAAGCATTTCTATTTCTACCTCCCACTAGACGTGTAGAAATTCCATGTCCGTATTCATGAGCAATGATAACATTATCAAAAGAACCATCTCTTCCTGGGTTTGTTAATGTCCATAAAAACATTGACATTCTTGGATTACTACCATCTGGTGGTGTACCAAAAGTAGCATTATTTGTTCTACTTCCATCTTGAGAATCTGCATTTACAGAATCGCTGCCTGTACCACCTTTTCCGTAGTTATTTTCTTGAAAATTTCCACTTGCTTCGTCAAAACCATATTGGTACCATACATCATGCATGATATTATTCCAGTAAAATAAATTTGTAGTAGAAGCATCTTGATAGGCACTTGGTGCTTGGCTTAAATTTACAGGGAAATTAAAATCTAAACTAGCTCCTCCATCTGGTGAAGCTCCTGTTCCATTATTTCCGTTTGTATCTTCTTGCGCCCATACATTATTACCTCTTGTAATAGTAAATTCTGCACCATTTGCACCATTTGTGTCATGCCATCCATAAGGAGAAGCTGTTGCATTTGATGGGTTTGTTACAATAGATCTTCCTCCATCGTCTGGATTTATTAAAGGCATTGCATACACATTATATGAATCTGGAGCAAATGAAGCATTCGCATGAGGAATTCTTGCTTCCTCCTCGTGATGTGATTCTCCTTTTACATGTGTATGTGTAATTTCTCCGAAATTACATGAAATAACCCAGTTATCTTCAGCAATAACTGTATTTGTATTCATATCTACAAAGCTATTCCACCAGTTAGCACCACCTTGCTCGTATAACGTAATATTCCAGCAAAGTTTTAACTTATCTTCATGTAATAAGTATACTTTTTGAGCCTTAATTGGTTCATTGTCTTCTGTAATTCCAGAGTTGTGGAATTCTAACACGTCGTCTCCACTTTCAGATTTTTTAGCGGTACTGTTTAAACGCGGAACTCCTGTTAAGTTGTGTTTTTTAATTACTGCATTAATTGCTGATGTCACAGGAGCGCTTCCTGCTCTAGCTGCAGCTACTTTAGATTCTACATCAGATACGAATTGATTTAACTCAAAATTCACTTTATTATTTAACACCGACATATTATAAGTTCCATTTACAATAGGAATTCCTTTATAATATTGTGTAATGTAATAGTGCGTTAAACCTTTTTTAAGCGAGGAGGCCTCACTTATCACTTTCCATTCAGAAAAGTCGTTTGAAGATTTTTCACTTTTTTGTTTTAAATTCTTAAAGTGTTCTTGAATTACTGATAAATCTTTGGTTGATTTTGTTTGAGAAAAACTCGTCTGGCATAGCAGAAATACTGCTATGAGCACATAGATTTTTTTCATAATTGATTGATTTTAATGGGTTTCTTGTTTTAAAGTTAAAGAATTATAAAATCAACAAATAATTAACTAAAAAAATCAACAAATAAGTAAATATTGTTTTATTTTGAGTTTTATTTTATTTTTTTAAACAAATTTTAAGAAAAACAAAACATTTATTTCAAAAAATTAACTATTATTTCTTAAATACCTTTTTCAAACTCAACATGCTAATTGGGTTCATTTTTAAACCTTCCACATTCTTTTGAGTAAACCTTATTACTTTATCATAATACAAAGGCACAACAGGCGCTTCAGCAATTAAAATACTATCCATTCTACGATATAGTTCGTGCCTTTTTTCAGTTACAACTTCCTTAATAGACTGTTCGTATAAACTGTCAAATAGTTCATTTTTAAAATGTGTGTAGTTAGGTCCGTTTGGCGTAAAATTCTTACTGTAAAAAAGCGATAAATAGTTTTCAGCATCTGGATAATCTGCTATCCAGCTAGCTCTAAAAATAGGCAGTTTACCATTTGCTTTACCTTGGCGAAGTGTAGAAGGTGGAACTACATCTATTGTTACTTGCAGCCCTATATTTTGTAATTCTCTTTGTATGAACTCACATAAATCCAAATAATTTCCATTTGTAGTTATTGTAATAGCTACTTCAGACATCTTTGTATCTTCTTTAAAACGCTCTATCAACTTCCTTGCTTTTTCAGGTTGGTAAGAGTATCCTTGTTGATTTGTAAAAGATGGCAAACCAATAGGAATAAAACCATTAACCGCTGGTGTTCCTATATTATTTCTTAAGAATTGTACCATTTTTACACGATCGAATCCATAATTGATTGCCTGACGAATTAATTTTGATTTTGTTGGATAGTCTTTAGCAACATCTAAATAAATACCTAAGTATTCTGTATTTAAATAAGGTCCAGTTTCCATATGTATTTTTCCTTCATACTTAGGTTGCAATGTACCTTCAGTAGATAAGATTTCATCTTTATAAGAAGCATCTAAACTTTTCATAAAATCTAAATTCCCTTGGATAAATTGTAAAAACTCACTTTGTTTATCGGGTAAAAATGTAATGGCTACGGCTTCTAAATATGGTAATTGTACTCCAGCAGTATCTTTCTCAAAATACAATGGATTTTTCCTAAATACCAATTTTGTATTCTCAACCCATAATTTAAATTCAAAAGGGCCAGTTCCTATTGGATTTGCTCTAAATTCCTTTCCAAAATGTGTTATTCCTTCTTTTGGTATTACTGAACAATACTTCATTGTCAATAATCCTAAAAAGGGTGGAAATGGTTGTTTTAATTTAATAGAAAAAACAGAATCATTCTTTGCTTTTAAATATTCAACATTTTGCAATACCCAACCTCCTGGTGACGCTACTTTTTTGTCTTGCAATCTGTTCAATGAATACTCAAAATCTTTCGCATTTACTTTTCTTGTTTTTTGTGTTCCAAACACTTTATTTGAATGAAAAAATACATCATCTCTCAGGTAAAATGTATATAATGTTCCGTCTTCTGAAATTTCCCATCTTTTAGCTACATCTGGTTGTATACGCAGGCTATCATCTAATTGTACCAAACCATTATATAATTGATTGGTAGCCCAAATGTTTCTTTGGTCTCTTGCAAAAGCTGGATCTAGAGAAGTTATATTAGCGTGTTCATTATATTTAAAAACTTGATTTTCCTTAAATTTTGATTTGTTTCTAGTACAAGACATGATTATAAAACCAAAACAAAACATCGTCACTTTAAAATATAAGGCTCTTCTAACTTTAATTTGACCATGGTAAGTTCTTTTATTCATGTTTATCTATCTTAAAAACTAATGAAGTGTAAATATAATGGTAAATAACTATCTAGGTCTTCTTTCCTTCGCTAGAATACAAGTTTATCTAAAGTATTGGTTCATACAAAACTGAACACTAAAAAACAAAATTGGGTAAAGAAAAATAGCTAAAATTAACATTTCATCAACAAAAACATAAAAAGTTAAATATTTAAAACAAAAACACTATTATTTGTTAAAAAAATAAATTTTAAACACAAAAACACACCTCAAATAAAAAATAACACAATAAAAAACTATTCACACCACTAAAACCCCTCTTCAAAATCAATCCAATTAAGTTAAAGTTATGTTAATTTAAGTTAATTAATGTTAAGATAAATAGCTTCGTTTTAGACTGCAAAACACTCAATTTTTCAATTTACAAAAATGCTTCTTTTCCTTTATTTTACTATTGCTACATAGTTGCTTTACAATAAATAACTGGTCTAAAAAGAGCCTTATATTTACCTGTTTTACAAACAATTAATCAAAGTTCGCCAAGTTTTTTTTCATTTCTAAATTTCTAAATTTGAGCAAATTAAAATTAATCAACCATGAAAAATTTAATCAAATTAACTTTGAGTGCCTTAACTGTGGCACTGTTCATTACCTCTTGTCAAAATGAGAGTAATGATGGGAACAATGTTCAACCTAACATTGAAGCAACAGCCAATGATGGTAATATTATACCAGGGCAATATATTGTTGTTTTCAAAGAGAGTAAAGTTGCTCCAACCTCAATCACCTTATCTAAGACAGCATTTACTAGCAGAGATGCTAAAGCTAAATCTGTTAGAGATTTATCTCAGGTTTCTATTCAGAAAATGAATAGAGTGTTAAGTAATAATAATTTAGACCCAAATAATGTTTTAACTTATTACACTACAAAGATCTCAGGAATGGCAATTAAGTTAACTGATAGTCAATTCCAAGCATTAGCTAAAGATCCAAATGTTGCAATTATCGAGCATGATAGGATTATTGAGCTTCCAAAGTTTGACATTGAAGGAACTGTTAAGAGTAGCGAAGCACAAAGAATGGCACAACAAACACCTTGTGGTATTTCTAGAGCTGGTGGTGCTACTAACGGAGCTGGTAAAAATCAATGGATTTGGGTTATTGACAGTGGAATTGATTTAGATCACCCAGACCTTAATGTAGTTACTAACTCTACTTATGCTAGATCTTTTGTAGGTGGAAGTGCAAACGATTGTAACGGACACGGAACTCACGTTGCTGGTACTGCTGCTGCAATTGACAATGGTATTGGTGTAGTTGGTGTATCTGCTGGTGCTAGTGTAGTTCCTGTAAGAGTATTTGGTTGTAGTGGAGGATCTGCAACTTCAACAATACTTGCAGGTATTAACCATGTAGGAACATATGATATTCCTGGTGATGTGGCTAACTTAAGTTTAGGTGGTTACTTTGGTTCTGGTTGTTCTAACAGTTCATCTTATCGTAGTGCTTTAACATCTTTAGGTAACTCTGGAACTTTAGTAGCAATTGCTGCTGGTAACAGTAGTGCTAATGCTGCATTTTATGACCCAGCATGTATTAACGGAACTAACATTTACACTGTTGCTTCTATGACTTGTAATCGTTCATTCTCTTCATTCTCTAACTACAACATGAATCCAATTGATGTAATTGCAACTGGAAGCAGTGTTTATAGTACATACTTAAATGGTGGATATGCTACATTAAGTGGTACTTCTATGGCTTCTCCTCACGTTGCTGGAATTATGCATGCGAGAGGAAGTGGACCAAGAACTTCTGGTTCTGTATCTAATAGAGGAGAATCTTATCCTATTGCTGTAAGATAGAAAGTAAAAGTTATTTTGAATTCTACTTAGAGATTATACCACTTGTTGCATGCAGCAAGTGGTTTTATATTATCTCATAACATACAAGTCGCCTTTCCAAATAGTGTTACTATTATAAAATGAGTTCGTATTTCGTTTCTGGTAAACCAATATCTTCACTTACAAATTCTTTCACTTTTTGAAAATTAAATCTTATAAGAATTTTTGCTGAGGCTACATTTTCATTTACTACATAGCCTATTATTTTTTTCATTCCAATAGATTTACAATATGCAATTAGTCCTTCACATGTTTCTGTAGCATAACCATTTCCCCAAAAACGCTGAATAAAACGATAACCAATTTCATCATTCTTATCTTCATCTTTTATTAAAGCTACTGTTCCAACAAACTCTTTATCGGATTTTCGTTCTATAGCGTAAATCCAAAAATCATTTCCTGGGTCTGTATATTTATCTATTAATTCTTTAAGTTCTGTATTACATTCTATTAATGTTTTCACTTCACCTGTAGCATATTGCAATACTAACGGGTTGCTTTCTAACTCAAAAAACGGTTCTAAGTCTTTTAGTTGTAGCTCTCTAATTGTTAATCTTTCTGTTTCAAAAATCATTTACAATATTGTACTTTTGCAGTTGGTTAAATGTACAAGAATGAATGCGGAAAAAAAAGTAGCTTTTTATACACTAGGATGTAAATTAAATTTTTCAGAAACTTCTACCATTGCTCGTAACTTTGTTAACGAAGGTTTTAATAGAGTTGAGTTCGAAGAAAAGGCAGATATCTACGTAATTAATACCTGTTCTGTTACAGATAATGCTGATAAACGTTTTAAAACAATTGTAAAATCGGCATTAAAGAAAAATTCAGAAGCATTTTTAATTGCTGTAGGGTGTTATGCGCAATTAAAACCAGAAGAATTAGCAGCTGTAGATGGTGTAGATTTAGTTTTAGGAGCTACCGAAAAATTTAATGTTACAAGTTATATTAATGACTTGACAAAAAATAATATTGGCGAGGTGCATTCTTGCGAAATAGAAGATGCTGACTTTTATGTGGGCTCTTATTCTATTGGAGATAGAACTCGTGCTTTCTTAAAAGTTCAAGATGGCTGCGATTATAAATGTACCTATTGTACTATTCCTTTAGCTAGAGGAATTTCTAGAAGTGATACTTTAGAGAATGTATTAAAAAATGCAAAAGAGATATCTGAAAAAGGTATTAAAGAAATTGTACTTACTGGAGTTAATATTGGTGATTATGGTAAAGGTGAATTTGGTAATAAAAAGCATGAGCATACTTTTTTAGAATTAGTTCAAGCTTTAGATAAAGTACATGGTATTCACAGATTACGAATTTCATCTATTGAGCCTAATTTACTTAAAGATGAAACTATTGATTTTGTAGCAAATTCAGATACTTTTGTTCCTCATTTTCATATTCCTTTACAATCTGGTAGCGATACTTTATTGAAAAAAATGAAACGCCGTTACTTACGTAAAGTATATACTAATAGAGTTGCTAAAATTAGAGAAGTAATGCCACACGCTTGTATTGGCGTAGATGTAATTGTTGGATTCCCAGGAGAAACAGATGAGTTGTTCTTAGAAACATACAATTATCTTTCAGAGCTTGATATTTCATACTTGCATGTTTTCACTTATTCTGAAAGAGCTAATACAGAAGCTGCAGAAATGGATGATGTTGTACCTAAAAATGTAAGAGCGAAACGAAGTAAAATGTTAAGAGGACTTTCTGTAAAGAAAAGAAGAGCCTTTTATGAAAGTCAACTAGGTAATACATTAACTGTTTTATTCGAAAGTGAAAATAAAGAAGGATATATTCATGGTTTTACAGAAAACTACGTAAAAGTAAAAACACCTTGGAATCCTGAATTAGTGAATACTCTACATGAAGTTACACTTACCAAAATAGATGAAGATGGTTTGGTGCGTTTCAACTTTGTTGATAACAAAGTAATTGTTTAAATTGACACAAATAATTAATAATTCACTCCCATTAAAAAACACGTATGAAATTTCTTTATTTATCTATTTTTCTATTAGCTATGAGCTGTGGAGCTCCTAAAAGTAATACTTCTAAAAGTGAAGCTGGTTCCTCTCAAAACTCAGAAACTAAAATTGAAAACCAACTTATTGTTGTTCTAAATAATCCTAATAGCATACAAAATGTAAAATCACTGGTAAAAAATAGTGGATTAACATGGAAAGATATGATATTAGACAGTCCTACTTCAAAAATTGGTGTTATTGAGATTCCAGATGGTAAATATGATTTTTGGATTGATCGTTTACAGAATACAGATGAGTTTAGAACAGTAGGCGTTAATAGCAAAGAATTAGCTGATGAGCTCGTAAATAGAGAGAAAAACACCTTAATTTCAATTCGTAAAACACAATGTTTAGGAGACTGTCCAGCTTATGAAGTTTATATTGACAACCTAGGAAATCTTACGTATACAGGCAATGCATATGTTATTGAAAAAGGTATTAAAAAATTTAAATTATCTGATAAAGAATTCGCTATTCTTAAAGAAAAATTAGGTAAAAAAAGTTTTACGTCATTTAAAGAAGTATATGATAATCCTAGAATTATGGATTTACCAAGTACTTATATTACTCATGATGGTAAACAAATAAAAATTAGGTTATGGAGTGATGATGTACCTGAGGAGTTAATGGATATTAACGAATATATAGAAGGTATATTATTAGAAAAAAAATTCTTTGAATAAATTAGTTATGAATAAAAAAACTCATGTATACTTTGTACCTGGTTTAGCTGCCAACACTAAGATATTTGAGCACATTAAATTAAACGAAGCGCTTTTTGAAACACACTTATTAGATTGGAATATTCCAACTGCTACTTCAGAGTCTATAGAAAATTATGCTGCTAGAATGTGTGAAAAAATCACTGATGAAAATGTTATTTTAGTTGGAGTTTCTTTTGGAGGGATTATGGTTCAAGAAATGAGCAAGCATATTAATTCCAAAAAAACAATCATTATATCTAGTATTAAAAGTAATAAAGAACTTCCAAACCGTTTAAAACTTGCTCAAAAAACGAAAGCTTATAAATTATTTCCGACGAAAGTAGTTGAAAATATTGAAGATTATGAGTATCTTTTCTTGGGAGATTTCTTGAAAAGACGTGCAGAATTGTACAAAACGTACTTATCTATCAGAAATTCAACATATTTGGAATGGGCACTTCATAATGTTTTAAATTGGAAACAAGATGTTGAACTAAATGATGTTATACATATTCATGGCACAAAAGATGAAGTGTTTCCTATAAAAAATATCAAAAACGCTATTGAAATTGAAAATGGGACACATATTATGATTCTAAATAAAGCAAAAACTATTTCTAGAATTATAGAGGAACAATGTTAGTACTCATTTCGATTTCAATACTAAAACAATACTAATGAAGGGTTATTTTTTACGCATATTTTATTTTCTTGGATTTTTTGCAATTGGATTTTTACTATTAAATCTTACTCAAGCCAAACCAGCTAAAGCTGTTACTAATGATTATTCTATTAAAAAAGACACAAGCATTACCGATAAAAATGTAAGTAATTTTTACGAAGTAAAAGCTGTTAAACTACCAAATAATATTGAATTCGCTGGAGAAAGAGTTCCTTTAGAAAAAGCAGATATTAGAGAGCGTTTAGATAGAGAGTTATTAGTCAATACCTATTGGCAATCTAATGGTTTGTTATTAATTAAAAGAGCCAACAAGTTTTTCCCTTTAATAGAACCTCTTTTAAAAAAATATAATCTTCCTGATGATTTCAAATATTTATGCGTTGCTGAAAGTGCTTTAATACAAATGCCCTCACATAAAGGAGCTGCTGGTTATTGGCATTTTTTACCTGCAACTGGTAGAGAATATGGTTTAGAGGTAAATAAGAATGTTGATGAACGCTATAATTTAGAGTTATCTACTCGCGTTGCTGCTGAATATTTAAAAAGATCTAAGAAAAAGTTCGGAAGCTGGACACTAGCTGCTGCTGCTTATAATGGTGGAAACGGAAGAATTTCTAAACGTTTAAAAGAACAAAAAGCTTCTAACTATTATGATTTGTTATTAAACCCAGAAACTGGGCGTTATGTTTTCAGAATTTTAGCTTTAAAAGAAATTATGTCTAACCCAAAGAAATACGGATTCATTTACGATAAAGAAGATCTATACACTTTTCCTGAAGTAAAAGAGATTGTTGTTGATACTGCTATTACAGATTTAGCAGATTTTGCAAAACAATACAATGTTACTTATAAAGAATTGAAATTAGTAAACCCTTGGTTGCGCGAAACGAAATTGAACAATAAAAGCGGTAAGGAGTACACTATTAAGATTCCTATGACGAATTAAAAGCATGATAAAAACTATAATGCTTATAATATTAAATCACCTTTTTTAGAGGTGATTTTTTATTTAGTATAGTTCATAAAAAAGGCTGTCTAAAATTAAATTTTAAACAACCTTTATAAGTGTGTAAATGATTGAATTATTTTATTTTAATAGTCTAGCTTCTTTAAATAATCTAATTTTAGTTGCCAGATATCTAATTCAGTTTTAAACTCATCAATACCTCTTCTTACGTTTTGTACTAAAGGATTATCTTCTGTAGCATTAGAAATGAAGCTTAGATTATTTTCTAATTGTTGCATTTCTCTTACCGTTTCACTAATCTTTTTACGGATAAAGAACATCTCATTATCTAAACGTTTATAGTCTTCTTGCGCTAGATAGTTATCTACTACATTCCTAAACTTCATCATTTCAATCTCTTCTCTTCCTAAGTTTAAGCTTGCTAATTGCGCATCTACCTCTTTATTAAATTTACCATCTAAATGACGTGCATTTCTTGGTAAACTTCCTAAAGCTCTCCATTTCTGTATCGCTTCTTTAATATTTTCTATAGTTGGAGCTTCATTATTTTTAAACTCTTCTATAAATGCTTTTTTAGTCACAACAACTGCTTCTTGTTCTTGTGATACTCCATCTCTATGGGCATTTAATCGATCGAAATAATGATTACAAGCTGTTTTAAAGCGATTCCAAATTTCATCAGAAAACTTACGTGGTACATGTCCTATTCTTTTCCAATCAGACTGAATTCTCTTCATCGTATTTGTTGTAGCATCCCAATCTGTGCTCTCTTTCAAACTTTCTGCCAATTCTACCAACTCCATCTTCTTCTTTAAGTTATCTGTTTGAGCAGATTTCTCGTGTTTGTAGAATGCATTTTTAGCTGTATTGAACTTTTTTGTAGCTTCTTTTAACTTTTGCCAAACAGCTTCACTTTTGTTATAAGGTAATTTACCAACATCAAAATATTTCTGACGTAATGCTTCTACATCTTTAATACTTCTTTGCCAGTCTTTATGTGTTTTATTATTTGTAAAATCGTAAGCATTGATTTCTTCAACTACCGCTAATTTAGCCGTAATAATTTCTTGGTGCTTCGATTTTAAATCTCTGTAATAATCATGACGTTTATCATGTAGTTTCTTAGTAGCCTCGCTAAAACGGTTCCAAACATCTTCTCTATGTTCTCTACCTACTGGACCAATTTCTTCTTTCCATAAACGATGTAATTCTTGTAACTCTTTAAAAGCCCCATTTACATCTTCTAATTCATATAAAGCTTCTGCTCTTACAATTAATTTTTGTTTTTCTTCTAAGTTATGTTTGAAATCTAACTCTCTGAAATCTTGATTCAAATGTAATAAGTCGTAGAAACGCTCTACATGATGATGATAAGTTTTCCAAGTATCGTTATAACGTGTTCTAGGTACAGGACCAATCATTTTCCAACGCTCCTGAATTTTTTGAAATTCATTATACATTGTTTTTGGATCTGCATTTGCAATTAAATTCTTAAGCTCTTCAATAATATTAGTACGTTTGTCTAAATTATCTTTTAACTGATCATCTAATTGTTTGTAATAAGCATCTCGCTTTACTTTGTATTCCTTTAATAACTTATTGTATTCTATTTTTAAAGGACTAGAAAACTGAAAGTCAATAGAGTTCCCTCCTTCTGCTAAAAACTCTTCTTTCTTCTGAGATAATAACTTACCAAATTTTAAATTAAATGCGTTTTTAATAGCATCTGCATTCTTTTTGATAAGTTGTACAGGGTTATTTTTTATTAGATTTTTTAACTCTGAAACTAATTGTTCTAGTTCCATTGTACTATAATCGAGCATTGGTATTTCTTGCTCTTCTTTAACTTTTTCCGAGTTCTCTGAGTTCTCTGCAATTACATTCTCTACTTCATTTACTGCTGAGTTTGTTTCTTCTGAAGTTTGTTCTTGTAATGTTTTTTCTGAGTTCTCCTCTGTACTCATATCTTTGTTTTCTAACATATTAATAATGTTTAAAGTTCCTTTATTATTCCCAGATAAAGATAATGAATATTGTATTATCTCGGAATTTAATTTAATTCTGATTTAAAATGCTGTGTATATTGTATTTCCATCAGTTAAAAGGCATGCTATTTTTGCCAAATTTCCCAAGCTTTTTCTGCTTGAAATTCTAGCATTTCTAAACCGTTTTTAATAACCGCTCCTTTCGTTTCTCCTTTTTCTAAAAATAAGGTTTTTGAAGGATTATATATTAAATCATACAATATGTGCTTTTTTCCAATAAATTCATAAGGGATTTGGGGGCAAACATTTACGTTAGGGTGAGTACCTAAAGGGGTACTATTAATAATTAGTAAATTATCTTCTATAATTTCTTTTGTTATTTCTTCATAAGAAATGGTGTGTATTCCTTTTCCTTTTCTTGAAACATAAGTAACTTCAATATCTAGTTTTTTAAGAGCAAATGCAACTGCTTTTGAAGCACCTCCTGTTCCTAATATTAAAGCTTTTTTATGGTATTTTTTCAGTAGTGGTTCTATAGATTTTTTAAATCCATAATAATCTGTATTGTATCCTTTTAATTTTCCTTTTTTAGTAATTTTTATAGTATTAACAGCTCCAATTTCTGCTGCTTTTTTATCTACTTTATCCAAAAATTGTAGCACTTCTTCCTTGTAAGGAATTGTTACGTTTAATCCTTTTAATACAGATGCGTTTTCTATTATAACATTTTCAAAATTATTGATATTCTCGATGTCGAAGTTTACATATTTATAACCTTCTAAGTTCAACAAATTGAATTTATCAGAGAAATAACTTCTCGAAAAAGAATAGGATATATTTTTCCCTACCAAGCCGAATAATTGCTTATTTTCTTTTACGTCCATAATAATCAATAACTAAAATTAATACAATACCTATAGCTATAAATCCAATAGAGATCCAAGTATTTGAATCTGTTATGTCTGGAATATATCTTTCGTAGTTTTCTATAATTCTATTTCCTTTGCTATCTAGTAAGAAAACACCTTCTCCATCTACTTTATGTATTGTCTTTTTCCAAGGCCAAACAATTCCTAAAGAGCCTGTAATAAACCCAATAATAATTGCTGTTACTTGTTGCTTCCATCTTTTAAACACATAGCCTAATACATGAGAGATAGAAACCAAACCGAAAGCAGAACCTGCTGTAAATACAGCTATTATTTTGAGATATCTCATTTTTACAGCATCTTTCAATACTGAAAAATCTCCTGATAACATAGAGGTAATAACACCTCCTAAAACATTTACACTATCTACTAATAATAGCACATAGTTTCCTAATAGAATAAGAATAAAAGAACCTGAAAGTCCAGGTAAAGTCATTCCTGAAACACCAATAATTCCACACACAAAGACAAACCAAAGATTATCGTTTTCTTTAGCTGGTGTCATAAAACTAATAGCTAATCCTATAGATGCTCCAATTAATAATGAGACTATATTTTTTAAACGCCAATCTCCAAAGTCTTTTGAGATATAATAAATTGACCCGATAATCATTCCGAAAAACCATGCCCAAACATGTAACTCGTAATTTTTCAGGAAAAAATCTAGCACTAACGAAATACTAAAATAGCTAAACATGCTTCCTAACATAACCCAAACTAAAAATTGAAAGTTTGTGTATTTAGCAAAACTTCTAAACCTTCCGTTGAATAGTAATTTAAAAGCTTTTAAATTAATTCTACGAAATGTAAAAATTAATTCTTCATAAAACCCCATTACAAAAGCTACCATTCCTCCAGAAACACCAGGTACTTTATTCGCACCTCCCATGGCAAGTCCTTTTAAAAACAGCACTAGTTTTTCACGGTATGTTCTTTCTTGATACATGAATTCGCTCTATACGGGTATTATTTTTTAACGGCTAACTTTTCTAACATTATAATTACACCAAATCCTAGTAAAGCCAATAGAATTGCATATAAAAGTTGAGGATCTCCATCGTACGCTGAAGGTAATATAGAAGCTTCGTTAAAAGGAACCTGTTCTCCATGAGAATTTGTTCTATATGTTAATACTTTTTTCCAAGGCCATATTTTATTTAACGATCCTATGATAAATCCTGTTAATCCTGCTAATGTATAAAACTTATAATGTGCAAATAACCATTTTAACACTCTAGAAAAAGATAATAATCCTGTTACTGCTCCTATCATAAATACTACTATTACAGGAATGTCTTTATTTGTTAATGCAGTTAATATAGGTTTGTACGCTCCTAGCAATACTAAAATAAAAGAACCAGAAATACCAGGTAAGATCATAGCACAAATAGCAATGGCTCCTGCCAATAAGATAAATGGTAACGATGAATCTTCTGAAACCAAAGGTGGTAAAGTAGTAATTGTATAAGCCAGTATAGTTGTAGCAATTAATAATAATATAGAAACTGCATTCCATTTTTCTATTTGTCTAGCTACATAAATAATACTAGCTAATACCAAACCAAAGAAAAATGACCATAATAAAATTGGGTGTTCATCTAATAGCCAAGAAATAATTTTGGCCAATGAAATAAAACTCACAAAAATCCCTATAAATAGTGATAGCAGGAAGTTACCATTCAATTGTTGCCACGATTCTTTTAATCCTTTATTTTTTAAAGTTTTAAAAAGATCTAGATTAATATTACTTATAGATTGTAGTAATTCTTCATAGATTCCCGAGATAAAAGCTATGGTTCCTCCGGAAACTCCAGGCACAACATCTGCTGCTCCCATCCCCATTCCTTTTAATGCTATAATGAGGTAGTCTTTAATTTTTCTGGCCATTCTTGATTTTAGTAGTATCTGGTTTAGTTTTAAAGTTGATTAACTTTCTTTTTTTTACAATAATACTATCTTTTTTCTCTACTTTCTTCTTTTTCTTTTTAAAACCTAGCTTTTCTCCTAATTCTGATAGTGTATTGAAATTAACCTGATACGACAATCCTAAACCTTGAGTATACCCTTCATTATCAATATCGAACTGTACATCATTGGGTTTATTAAAGAATGTTCCTCTTAATGTTCCTTCTTCATTTAATAATACCTCTACTTTTACTTCTCCTACAACATTAGTTTGCGTATTTGCACCTACTGGAACTCCTACTCTACCATTTACCAATACGCGATCTGATATTTGAGTGGAAACAGATACATCTACCTGATCGTCAATAGCGTTTTGAGATTGTTCTATGTTCGAGCGATCTCCTTGAACATATCCTAAATCAACCTGAAATTTTCCTCCTTCTTTATTAATTACACTTGATAGGATACCTGAAGCAACTTGAGCAGCTGTTCCTGTTAAACCTGCAGATGCACTACTTCCTATAGCTTCTTCATTATAAAAAGTTCCGAAAGCTAACAAAAATGTAAAATGTTGCATCTTGGTATTTACATCGTTTTCATTTAATTTGAACTCTAACTCAGACGCTACTGTAGAGTTCGCATTCGGAATTTTAATATCAAAATCTTGTTTTGAATCGAATAAACCTCCTGTTATTTTAGTATATAAGTCTATTGGTATTTTTCTTGAGGAATTAACATTATCTAATAATTGCGCTGGGTTTGCTTTGGTTTGATATATAGCAGTTAGATCCAACTGTGCTTTTAAAGGGTCTCCATTCCAAGAAATAGTTCCTCCTTTTTGTACTACAAAAGGTTTACTAATAATACCTCCATATTTAAAATTATAAACCCCATTATCAATGGTAATTCCACCATCCATTATAAACTTACCTCTGGTATCTATTTCTATATTTAAATTCCCTGTTCCACTTCCTTTTAAATCACTTCCAGAAACTTTATCTATAACTACTTGTGCTACTGCATCTTTAGTTACTTCTAAATTAAAGTTTAAGTTTAATCCTTTTACTTTTTCTATACTTAGTTTTTCTAAGTCTTCCTCTTTTTCTCCTGTTTTAAAACGGATTAACTTATAATTATTAACAGTAGTTACATCACTTAATGGAATTACAAATAATGTTCCTTTTTGAGTACTTCCATTTACATTAATACTTAGATTACTAGTTAAACCTCTTATTTGTGCATTTCCTTTGATCAATCCTTTTCCATAGTATGGTACTTCTTCTGCTTCTTTAGTATCTAACACCAATAAGTTATCAGTATTTATATCCAACTTCATGTACCATTTTTCAAAGTTTTGATGCGTTACACTTCCAGATAAATTACCTCTAGTATCGTATTTTGTGTCTTGCAACACGATGTTGTCTATTAAAAATGATTGATTTAGTAATTTAATTTTCGCTTCATCAATTAAATCAAAATCAATATTTAAATATGGGAATGTAACTCCGGCTTCTATTAACTGCAAATCTCCTTTAAAATCTGGGTTGATAGCTTTTCCTTTGGCAGTAAAATCTCCTGATAATCTTCCACGTAAATTATCAATAATTTCATCTCCAAAATCATTGAAACCATTTAATTCGTATTCTCTAAATTTTACATCTAAATCAACCTCTGCTTCCTCTTTAGAAAAATCTAATCCACCAACAATTTTAACGTTATCAAACTTATAGTCTCGTAAAGAAACATCTACATTATATTTATTGAACGAATTTTCTCCAGTAACTTTTACTTTCAATGTACCTTGTGAGAAATCATTTACAATAACATCGTTAACGGTTATATCTGCAATGGGCTCTATAAAATTTTCATCTTGCTTTAAAGAAACATTTCCATTAAGTAAACCTGTTAAAGAATAACTATCAGATTCTGGTAAAATACTTACTAATTGAACATCTGTGAACTTCGCTTTTACATCTTTTTGTATATCTCCTAATAAATCCCCTTGAAATTCTATCTTTTGTTCATTTGAAACCAATTCAAAAGGACTAATTTCAAAGTGCTTTTTAGTAAAATCATACGTTATTTTATTGTTTTTATCATTTTTTGGATTGATAATCCAATCAAAATTATTGTGATTGAATGTTGATTTCTGAAATCCTACAACTGATTCTTGGTTTGTGTCAATGGTATAAAAGAAATCTAAATTGAAGCTTTCAGAAAGTTTCTTTCCTCCTTTAAAAGTTGATTTAAAAAACAACGTATCATTTGTTGTTCTATTCAGCAGATTTAACTTTCCAATATCGTAATATTTCGTTTTTATGTTTTCTGCAGTTAAGTGTGTATTATAGAGTTTATTCTTATTATCGACTCGTAACACAATACCATCAATTAAATTCTCATAAACATTTAAACTAGGAGAACTAAACATTAGTCTTGCTGCATTCGTATTAGAATCTACTTTTCCTTTAATTTTAGTATTTTTTCCAATAGAAATATCTGGTAAAAAAACATCTATAATTTGATTGTAAATATCAAAATCGAAGCTTACAAATTGATTCGGACTTACTTCTAAAGGTTGGTAGTTAGCGTATACGCTTCCTAATGCATTCTGAAAAACAGGTAATAGTTCTTTGAAAATAAACTTCCCTTCTAATTTTCCTTTTACAATATCTCTAGAATTTACTTCTATTGTTTTAATACTATCTTTTATAGATGAATTTACCTGAAAGTCTTTAAAAGAAAATTTCTTCTTATCATTTTTATATTCTAGCTCTTTAAAAATCGCTTTTCCAACAATATTATCTAATGTATTTCCTACAATATCTAGTCTAATTTTCCCTTTTATTTCTGAAACACTATCGCGTTTAAATAAATTCGTTTTTTTAAGATCTAACTTATCTATATCTGCCGTAAAATCAAACTTATGAACTGCAGTAGAAAAGTCTGCTAAACCTTTAAACTCTAATTTAAAATTTTCGTCTGCAGATTGTAAATACCCATCGAATTTTTTATTTTGGAATTGCCCATTAACATTCACATCTTTATAAGTGTATTCCTTGTAGTCTAAACTTGAAATACTTCCAATAATAACCGAATTTATGTTATCTACGTTAAACCCTCTTCCCTGTATATCTGCTTTTAAAGACACCTTTCCTAGCTCTTCATCATCTGCTATTACTCCTAAGTCTAAATCGATAAACTCTATTTCACCTGTGTAAGTTGCATCATCAATCGTATCGACATTAGTTAACTGTAAATCAGACACTGTACTTCCAACACTTGAATCCAATGACAAAGTTGCATCCATTTGTTCTGGCGTAAGTCTTAAAATTCCAGATAATGAAAAGTTTCCTATCTTTTTAAAACTCGTAGGTAATGTTTTTCCTAATACATTTGGCAATAAACTTTTCAATTGATTATAGTTAGAAGAAACTCGTTGCATGTCTGCATCAAAAACAAACCCTCTTTCACTATTAAATACATTCACAAATCCCATATCTCCTCTAATAACTAATCCGTTTTTAGAGTACATATTCATGTTATTTGCACTAAAGTTATTTAATGTTCCTACAAAATCACCTGTAAAGAAAACCTGATCATTTCCTCTTAATTCTCCGTAAAACTTATGTACATCTTTTACAGATAATTTACTCTTTTTGAACTTTGCTTTTAATTTGACTTTATCTGTAAAGTTTACAAAATCCTTACGCTTGTAATTAAATTCTATGTCTCCTTTTAAATCGGTCCCATTATCAGTTAATATATTGGTATTATTAAATAACATTTGTTTTTTGCTATAAGCAAAATCTGTTGTTAAACTAGTTATGTAAACACCTCTATTATCTTTTAGATATAACCCTCGAATTTTTGAAGAAACATTAGGTCCAACTAGAGCAAAATCCTGCAGGTTTCCTCCTCCGTTATAAGCTGCATATTGTAGTGGTTCTTTTCTATCGTAATCTAATAGCTTAAAGGTTAGATTATCAATATAAATATTCTTTGTTTTTAGAATAAAAGGTGTACCACTTTTTTGAATGCTATCATTATCAAAACTTTCAATAAAAACAGAAAGATTATCATCTTTTTCACCTTTATATTTTTTCATATAAAAATGAACTCCTCTTAAAGTAGCATCGCCTAAGTCTACTTTATTATCTACAACTTTTTTAGCATTTTTAAGTGAGGTTCTTAAACTCTTTACAAAGATTAAAGTATCATTATGGTGATCTCGTATTTCTATTTCTTTTAACTCTACATTTCCCAGAAAAGAAAGATCTAATTTCTTTACTACTATATTCGTATTAAAATCTTCATTAATTCTTTTTGTGGCAATTTTTGCCAACTCACTCTGTACATAAGGAATAGATAGTACTAGGACTAAAAGTAGTATAAGAATCAATAAGACTCTTATAAATCGAAATAGTATTTTACCTGCTTTTTTAATGATTTTTATTAAAGTATTAGGTTATAAAAATCTACAAAAATTTTGCCTTACTGCAAAGAAACGTCAATTTTAACGAATATCTAACGTATTATAGATATTTTTGCCTTTCTAAAACATCAATTTCTTTGAAACAGAAAGACATATATATATTAGGTATAGAAAGTTCGTGCGACGATACTAGTGCTGCTATTATTCATAACGGAAAAGTTTTGAGTAATATTATTGCCAATCAAGAAGTACATGCCAAATATGGCGGTGTTGTTCCTGAACTTGCTTCTAGAGCACATCAACAAAACATTGTTCCTGTTGTTCAGCAGGCTATAGAACGTGCAGGAATTACTAAAGAACAATTAAGTGCCATTGCTTTTACTCGTGGACCTGGTTTAATGGGATCTTTATTAGTAGGTACTTCTTTTGCAAAGTCTTTAGCTGTAGGGTTAAATATTCCTTTGATAGATGTAAATCATATGCAAGCCCATATTTTGGCTCACTTTATTAAAGAAGAAAATGCTAAAATTCCTCCTTTTCCTTTTATTTGTTTAACCATTAGTGGAGGACATACTCAAATTGTGAAAATTGAAAATTATTTTGACATGGAAGTATTAGGAGAAACTATTGATGATGCTGTAGGTGAAGCTTTTGATAAGTCTGCAAAAATATTAGGTTTACCTTATCCTGGAGGACCTTTAATTGATAAATATGCACAGCAAGGAAATCCTAAAGCTTATCCTTTTACACAACCTAAAGTAGGTGATTTAGAATTTAGTTTTAGTGGATTAAAAACACAAATTTTATATTTCATTCAAAAGAATGTAAAAGAAAATCCGAATTTCATTACAGAAAACTTGAACGATATTTGTGCTTCTATTCAACATACAATTGTTGAAATTTTAGTAAAGAAGTTAAAAAACACAGTGAAACAAACCGGAATAAAACATATTGCTATTGCTGGAGGTGTTTCCGCTAATTCAGAAATTAGAAAACGTCTTATTACTGCAGAGAAACATTGGGGTTGGACTACTTATATTCCGAAGTTTGAATACACAACTGATAATGCTGCTATGATTGCTATTGCTGGTTATTTAAAATATTTAGACAACGATTATTCTGATATTTCGGTAGCTGCCAAAGCTCGTTTAAAAGTTACAGAATAAAAAAACGTCGTTGTATATTATTACAACGACGTTTTTTGTTTCTAAACTGAACTATCTTGTTTTACTTAGCTACTTTAATTGAACATCCAATAGCTTTTGTTTCTGTTTTTTCTGGTGCTTTTCCTGCTAGTAAAGCATCTACTGCATTTTCTACATACGCAACATCTGCATTCTTAGCATCTCTAGCATTATTATCAATTGCACCAATGTATGATAATACAAAATCGTTATTATCTTTCTTTAAAATAAATACATGTGGTGTTCTTGTTGCTCCAAATTTTGGATATACTTTTTGTCCATCATCATACAAATATGGAAATGTAAATCCTTTATTTTTTGCTCTTTCTTGCATTGATGCATAATCATCTCCTTTAGAAACCCCTGGATCATTTGGGTTGATTGCTACTACAGGGTACCCTTTTCCTTTATACTTCTTATCTAATGCAATAATTCTATCTTCATACATTTTAGAATAAGGACAGTGGTTACAAGTAAACACTACAATTACTCCTTTGTCTTTAGCATAATCAGTTAATGAAACCATTTTGCCATCGATATTTTTCAGCGTAAAGTTTTCAACCTTATCTCCTATTTGATATCCTTTTTTATCTTTTTTGGCTGTAAATGCAACACTTCCAACAAGTATTGCTAAAATGAATAGTGATTTTAAAGCTTTCATAAATTATTAATTAATAAATTTTTGTAGTTCGTTTGTAAGTGTAGCATAATCGAATGACTGCTCGAAAAATGTTCTTTTGTTTTTATTATAGATTAATGTTGCAGGAATAGCACCTGTCCAGCTTTTATCTACTCCATTAATCCATTTGTTCTGATTTGGATCGTCTAGCACCACTACTTCAGGGGCCAATTCCCTATTCTTTATAAAAGGAATTAATTCACTTTCTATTTGATTAGGAAAATCTAAACTTACCAATAAAACCTCAACTTTTTCTGAATCTATCTCTTTATGTAATTTCTCAAATGCTGGTAATTCTTCAACACAAGGTTTACACCAAGTAGCCCAAAAATTTACCACATAAGTTTTATCGTCTTTTTTATGTAATAATGGTTCCAATTGATCAAAATTAAAAACCTTAATAGTTCCTTCTTGTTTTGGTAATGCCGCTGGTTCTTCTTTAGCTGTTTTTTCTTTCTTAACTTCTTGTTTACAAGAAATAACAAAAATGCTTAATACAGCTATCAGGATATATTTTGCTTTCATCATCATAAATTTAATTAAAGTACTAATGTCCTCTCTAAATATTAACTTTTTTTAACTAAAAAAAGCCTTCTTTTACGAAGGCTTTCGTTAATAATTTTTTACAAATCTTAGCCAAAGATTTCATTAAGTACTTTTGCCAATCGCAGTCCACCTTTTTGTAATTGTTCGCGTACTACAGGAAAATATTTATACGAATATCTGTAGCGTAATTTATCTCCAGATTTAACAGATCCATATACTTCTTTTGCTAAGTTATGTGTTTCTTTTACCCAATCTAGTACATTACCTTTTTGAATTGCTTTCTTTTCTTCTTTTGTTAAATCTTTTGCATTATTTGCCAACTCCATATAACTCATATCCCATTCATTTAGCATATCTCCATCCCATACTCTATGCAAATTAGAACCTCTTCCATGCCATTGAACTTGGATTGTATTACCACCTTTATCTTCTTTTCTCCCAATATGAAGCGGTTGATGTAAATCACCTATTAAATGCACTAACATTTTTAAATAAAAACGTTTGTCTTTATCACTAGTATTTTCATCTTTCAACACTTTAATACAGTGATTAATTCCTGTTACTAAATCTCCTTTCGGATTTTTTTCCGTAGTTTCATAATTACCATCTAAAGGCATATTTACATAATGCCATGGAAAAAACTCTCTATAGTTTCTGTCTGATTTTATTTCATCTGCATAGGTTGAAACAAATGCTAAACCTTCTCCTTGTAATAATTTTTCAATTTTTCGTTTTGCTCTTCTCGTAAGATTTCTTTCTGCAATTTCTCCTGTTGCTCTATGTCCTGTTGGCCCCCAGTCTGAAATCGAAAAAACTGATTGTGAAACCATTACAAATATTAATATCGCTATGAAATTTAACTTCATTATTTTATCTCTTTTATGCGAAAGTAACAAATATTCAATTTAAAATTTTGCGAATAAATAAAAAATTTTCATATATTTATGATATCAAAATAATATCATTATTAAATTAAAACTTATGGAATCAGAAAAAATCATCAAACCAGCTAATGGATATTTAATGTTATCTATATTCTTTATTTTATTTTTTGGAAGTATTGTAGCAGCTATTAAACTAAGTCAACCTGTATTTTTAATTATTACGTTTATTGCCATAGTATTATCCTTCGGATTTATACTCGTAAACCCAAATACCTCAAAGGTTATTCTACTTTTTGGTAAATACATTGGCACTATTAAACAAAATGGTTTGTATTGGGCGAATCCTTTTTACACAAAAAAGAAAATATCGTTACGTGCTAGTAACTTTGATAGCGAACGTTTGAAAGTAAATGATAAATTAGGTAACCCAGTAATGATTAGCACCATTTTAGTTTGGAGAGTTACTGACACTTATAAAGCTGCTTTTGATGTAGACAACTATGAGAATTTTGTTAGAGTACAAACTGATGCTGCCGTTAGAAAGTTAGCGAGTATGTATCCGTATGATAACTTTGCTGATGAAGGGCATGAAGAAGATATTACACTGCGTTCTAGCGTAAATGAAGTAAGTGAAACCTTAGAAAAAGAGTTGGAAGAACGTTTAGCCATTGCAGGAATTGAAGTTTTAGAAGCAAGAATTGGTTATTTAGCCTATGCACAGGAAATTGCGAATGCCATGTTAAAAAGACAACAAGCTACAGCTATCGTTGCCGCCAGACATAAAATTGTTCAAGGTGCAGTTAGTATGGTTGAAATGGCTTTAGAAGAGTTGAATAAAAAAGAGATTGTTGATTTGGATGAAGAACGTAAAGCTGCAATGGTAAGTAATTTAATGATTGTATTATGTGGCGATAAAGATGCTTCACCTGTAGTAAATACAGGGACTTTAAATCATTAAAATGGTAATTCAGCAACTATTAATTATTCAAAAAACAAGCAAATGAAAGAGAATAAAACAATTAATTTGAAAATAGATTTTACGAATAGTAATAAAAACAAATAATACTATGAGAGTTTTTAAAGAGTCACAACGTTTCAATCAACCTTGGATTATTATTTTAATAATCTTAACAATTGTTATTCATACAATTATTACTGTAAAGCAATATTTACATCATAAAATACCTTTATCTGAATTTATATTTGCTTTGGGATTGTTTATCTTATTAGGCGGCTTTATTTTTCTATTCAAGCTTAATACTAGAATAGACGAAGTTGGTGTACACTATCAATTCTTCCCTTTCCATTGGACTTATAGAGTAAAAAAATGGAATGAAATTCAGCAAATTTATACCCGTAAATACGATCCATTAACTGAATATGGAGGTTGGGGAATTAAAAGTCGTAATCTTTTTAAGATGAAAAGTGGTATCGCTTATAATATTAGTGGAAATATTGGTATCCAGTTAGTATTAAAAAACGGGAAAAAAATTTTATTAGGTACACATAAACAAAACGAAGCTGATAGCTGTATTAATCACTATTTTAATTCCAACAATCATGATTAGATTTTTGTTATTTACCGTACTATATCTAGTTACTTTCATTTGCTCTTTTGCACAAGTAACAACGGAAGATATACTTGTTAAAAACGATAGTATTGAACTTCCAGGAACGCTAAGTTTTACTAAGAAAAATGAACCTTTGGTTGTTTGGATTCATGGTTCTGGTAATGTAGATAGAAATGGAAACCAAGGAAACGTTATTAAAGCAAACTATATTAAGCAGTTTAGAAATGCAATGAATGCTAATAATATTGCTTTTTTCAGCTATGATAAAAGAACTTCTAATAAAAAGAATTTTAAGTATCTGAAAGATATATCTTTTGAAGATCTAGTAGAAGATGTAAAAATCAGTATTCAGTATTTAAAGAAAAATTATCATTTTTCTAAAATTGTATTGGTAGGCCACAGTCAAGGTTCATTAATTGGTGCTTTATTAGCAAATGATGTAGACATGTATATATCACTTGCGGGGCCGGGAGAGTCTGTAGACAAAGCTATTGTAAGGCAAGTTTCACAAAGTGCTCCACACCTAAAACTAATAACAGAACTCCACTTACAAGAACTAAATAAAACTGGGACTATTAAAGAAGTAAACCCAATGCTTTTGTCGTTATTTAAACCACAAAATCAAGCTTTTCTTATTTCCTGGATGAAATATAATCCTATAGAAGTTTTTAAAACTATTCAGAAACCAACATTAATTATTAATGGAACAAAAGATTCTCAAGTAACAATTGCAGATGCAAAAAAACTCCATAATAGTTTACCTACATCACAATTAGTAATTATAGAAAATATGAATCATGTTTTAAAGGACATTATTAAAGATGAAGACAATAGGAAGTCTTATTTTAGCAGCGAATTTCCTATTTCAAAAGAATTAATTTCAACAATTGTTACCTTCATTAAGAAGCAATAAATATTATGGCGAAAAAAAAGGCATTTGCATTACGAATCAATGAAGATATGCTCAAAGCTATAGAAAAATGGGCATCTGACGAATTTCGTTCTACCAACGGACAAATCGAATGGATGCTTATGCAAACCTTAAAACAAGCTAAAAGAGATCCTAAAAAGAAAGAAGAAGAGGAATAAAATAAAAAAACTCTTCTTCCTTTTTTCTTCTTTCCTCGCTTTTCTTTTCACCTGTAGCCCCCTAAATCAAATGCCACAAGTTGCATTAACACTTTTTTAAGAAATAGTCAAATGAATTAGCTGTATTTTTAGTTACTTAAAATCAACTAATTCATTTTTCATGAAAAAACCAATCACGCTACTATTACTACTAGTAGCTTCAATTGTATTCTCGCAAGAATTTTCTATGGACTTGGTAAAAAATATGAAACCAAGAAATATTGGACCAGGTGGAATGAGCGGAAGAGTAACCTCTATTGATGTTGTACAAGAAAATCCAGATGTTATGTATGTAGGAACTGCCTCAGGTGGTTTATGGAAATCTACTTCTGGCGGTATTAAATGGGAACCAATTTTCGACAATGAAGTAACTGCGTCTATTGGAGCTGTTGCTATCCAACAATCTAATCCAAGCGTGGTTTGGGTAGGAACTGGAGAAGGAAATCCTCGTAATAGTTTAAATGGTGGTTATGGTATTTACAAAACTTTAGATGGTGGAAAAACATGGAAATCGATGGGATTGGAAAAAACACGTCATATCCATCGTATTATTGTAGATCCAGACAATCCAAATACTGTATATGTTGCTGCTATTGGATCTCCTTGGGGAGAACATAAAGAAAGAGGTGTTTATAAAACTATAGATGGAGGTAAAACTTGGAAACAAATTTTATTTAACAATAACAAAACTGGAGCTGCAGATTTAGTAATGGATCCATCAAATCCTAATAAATTAATTGCCGCAATGTGGGAACATAAACGTGATCCTTGGTTTTTTAAATCTGGTGGAAAAGGAAGCGGACTTTATATTACATATGACGGTGGTGAAAACTGGAAAAAAATAACTGAAAAAGAAGGCTTTCCAAAAGGAGATTTGGGACGTATTGGTATAGCTATTGCTAAAAATAATCCAGATATTATATACGCATTAGTAGAATCTAAAAAGAACGCTCTATACAAGAGTGAAGATGGTGGGTTCAAGTGGAAAAAAGTAAACGATAAAGCTGGAATTGGCAACAGACCTTTCTATTATTCAGATATTTTTGTGGATCCTCAAAATGAAAATCGTTTATATTCTATTTTTACATATGTAAATGTTTCCCAAGACGGTGGAAAAAACTTTAGTCAGTTAATGCCTGCTTATGGCGTGTCTAATGGTGTACATCCAGATCATCATGCTTGGTGGATTCATCCTGAAAACGGGAAATTTATGATTGATGGAAATGATGGTGGATTAAATATTACCAAAGACGGTGGTAAAACATGGCGCTTTATTGGAAATTTACCTGTAGCTCAATTCTATCATATTAATGTAGATAATGAATTTCCTTATAATGTATATGGAGGAATGCAAGATAATGGTTCATGGAGAGGACCTGCTTATGTATGGAAAACACAAGGAATTAGAAACTCTTATTGGCAAGAAATTAGTTTTGGAGATGGTTTCGATGTAGTCCCAGATAAAGATGATTCAAGATACGGATGGTCTATGAGCCAACAAGGTTTTGTATCTAGATATGATTATAAAACAGGTAACAATTATACTGTAAGACCAACCCACCCAGATCCTGATGTTAAATTACGTTTCAATTGGAACTCTGCTATCAATATTGATCCTTTTGATAATTCAACATTATATTTCGGTAGTCAGTTTGTTCATAAATCTACAGACAAAGGACTAACATGGGAAGTTATTTCTCCTGATTTAACTACAAACAATAAAGAACAACAAAAGCAACACGAAAGTGGCGGATTAACTTTAGATGCTACTGGAGCTGAAAATTATAATACAATTTTAGTTATTGAGCCTTCTCCGTTAGAAAAAGACATGCTTTGGGTTGGTACAGATGACGGGCAAGTACAATACACCAAAAATGGTGGTGCTACATGGACTAATGTTTCTAAAAATATTAAAGGATTACCTGCTGGTACTTGGATTGTGCAAATAAAAGCTTCTAACAAACATAAAGGTGAAGCTTTATTGGTTGCCAATGATTACCGTCGTTTTAATTATACTCCTTATGCTTTTAGAACGAAAGACTATGGAAAAACTTGGCAACGTATTGTTGATGAAAATGATGTAAAAAGCTATACTTTAAGTATTGTAGAAGATCCGGTAGAGTCTAACTTATTATTCTTAGGAACAGATGATGGTTTATATATTTCTATTGATGCTGGTGAAAAATGGACGAAATGGACTGAAGGCTTCCCGACTGTATCTGTAAAAGATTTAGTAATTCACCCTAGAGAACATGATTTGGTTATTGGTACTTTTGGTAGGGCAGCTTGGGTTTTAGATGATATTCGTCCTTTAAGAGCTATTGCGGCTAACAAAAGTGTTTTGGAAAAAAGGATTCAATTATTTGAGCCTCCTACGGCATACCAAGCAAATTATCAACAACCTACTGGTAGTAGATTTGGAGCAGATGCTATTTTTAATGGTACCAATCGTTCATGGGGTGCTAAACTACATTACTATATAAATGCTCCTAAAAAAGATGCTACTAATAAAGAAGAGAAAAACAAGAAGCAAACTGAGAAAAAAACTGAAGAGAAAAACAAAGTTAAATGGGATTCTATAAAGTTTGAAGTTTTTGATGGTGATCGTCTTATTAGAACATTAAAGCGTAAAGTTCCAAAAGAAAATGGAATTCATGGTGGTACATGGGGAATGACTGAAAAAGGAGTTGCAAGACCTTCAAGAACTATTAGAAAACTAAAAAGGGAACCAAGTGGTGTTTCTGTGAAGCCTGGCACTTATAA
Source organism: Tenacibaculum amylolyticum (assembly GCF_964511145.1). NCBI lineage: Bacteria > Pseudomonadati > Bacteroidota > Flavobacteriia > Flavobacteriales > Flavobacteriaceae > Tenacibaculum > Tenacibaculum amylolyticum. Next base: position 27,450 of record NZ_CAZEFZ010000038.1, on the reverse strand, counting down.
AATGAGAGTTACTTTTGGAGACCAAGTTTCTGAGCAAAACATTACTGTTAAATACGATCCTAGATTACAAATCTCTAAGGAAGCTATTAATGAAAAGTACAATACTTTAAAGGCTTTAGAAAAGCAGCAAAAAGTATTGTTTGAAGCTGTAAAACAATTAGCTCAAAGTAAAAAAATCGCAGAGGGTTATAAAAAAGAATTCTCAACTAAAGACAAGAAAAAATACAAAGATCAGATTAAATCTTCTAAGGAAGTTATTAAGAAAATCGATACCTTATTAAATATCTATTTAGGTAAAGTTGATAAGAGACAAGGAATTATCAGAAGTCCTGAAGTAAATGTTAGCCAACGATTAGGAACAGCCTCTTGGTATATTAATAGTAGATTTGGTAAACAAACTCCTACAGAAAAACGTTTAGTTGATCAGTTTAAAAACGCTTTAGCTACTGCCTTAGAAAAGACCAATGTATTCTTCGAAAAAGATTGGCCAGCATATAAAAAAGAGGTAGAAAATATTACTATTTCTCCTTTTAAGGAAACTAAAACATTTTCTATTAAATAAGAGTTTCAAATAATTTCACACTTAAAATCACCCATTTCGGGTGATTTTTTGTTGTTATACAGAAAGTATTTTTGCAATGTCACCCAAAAAATACTAAATATGAAACAAAAAATTTTGCTACTCAGCATCTTTTGCTGTGTGTTTAACTTCTATGCACAAAACATTACTTTCACCAATCCTATTTTTAAGCAATTCATAGTTCAAGCAACGCAAACTGATACTAATAATGATGGAGAAATTAGCTTTCAAGAAGCACAAAGTTTACAAGGAAAATTAAGCTTTTTTTCTAATGTTTTTACAGACCTTTCCGATTTACAATACTTTACAAACATTAAATATTTAGATGTTATTGAGACTTCTATTACAAGTTTAGATTTAAGTGCTAATACTTCGTTAATTCAAATAAGCATTCAATCTAATCCTTTATTAACTTCTCTTAATCTTTCAGGAAATACCTTAATGGAAAGAATTGATGTAGTTGGAAACTCAACACTAAATAACATTAATTTAGGGCTTATTAATTCTTTAAAACATATTGATGTTAGTGGTAATAAAATCGCTTCTATTAATCTTAGTAATAATTCTTTACTCGAATTTTTAAATATTAGCCAAAATGAACTAAATACTTTAGATATTAATAGTAATACCGTTTTAAAAACTTTATACGCTTCTAATAATCAATTAACATCAATTAATTTATCGAATAATACTTTACTAACATATGCTAGGCTAAATAATAATAGTCTAACAGCAATTGATGTTTCTCTAAATACAGCATTAAAACATCTTTATATTAACAATAACAGTTTAACTAGTATTGATGTTAAACAAAACTCTTTAAATTCTTTAGATTTTAGTTATAACCCCAATTTAAAAGAAGCTTTTATAGCTGGTTCACATACATTTTCAGCTGCAACCAATAGTTTACATTTTGAAAATTGTTTGAACTTAGAGCATATATGTGTTGCACCTCAACTTTTTCAAGAAATCGATAATAAAAAAGGGACTACAAATTATTCCAACTATGAAATTAGTCTTAATTGTGGCATAGGAAATATTATTCATTTTAAAGATCCAAGATTTAAAGATGCAATATTACACCCTATTAATGAAGTAGACACCAATAATGATGGGGAAATTAGCTTTTCTGAAGCTGAAGCAATTACAAAACTTTTAGCGTATGGATATAAAAATAACATCCCTGCTGATTTTACAGATCTGTCTGAATTAAAATTCTTTACTAATCTAACATCTCTTCATATAACTGGTAGTGATAATAGTACTCTAAGTACTATCAATTTAGAAGACAATACTCTTATTGAAAATTTAAGTATTGAACTTCAAAATATTACGGCAATAGATTTAAGTAATCAAACTAGTTTAAAAAGGCTAACAATATATAATAAAGCAATTACAAACATTAATCTTACTAATAATACCTCATTAGAAGGAATTGACTTAACTCACTTACCTCTCAACTCAATTGATTTGAGTAGTAATTCGAATCTTAAAAAAATACGACTAGGAGGTTTACCACTTACAAATATTGACTTAAATACAAATACTCTTTTAGAATCTTTTGAGCTAATAGGTGCCTCTTTAACTAATGTAAGTTTTAACAATAATAATGAGTTAACGGAAATAAGATTGTCAGACAATGAGCAGCTTAATACCATTGATTTAACTGGTAATTTAAAATTGAATAAACTTACAATAACAAATAGTAATCTCTCCACTATCAATGTCAATAATAATGCTGCTTTAAACTCTCTAATTATTAACCAAACTCCTCTTACATCTTCTATCGATCTAAGTAATAACACAAATCTTACATCTCTAGTTTTAAACAGCTGTCAGCTTTCTTCTATTGATCTAACTAATAATACAGCACTAGAGACTTTAAATTTACATGAAAACCAACTAAATAGTTTACAACTAAATAATAATGCAAATCTAAAAAGCATAACAGCCACAAAAAATCAACTTACAAATATTGATTTAAGTAATAATGTACTTTTAGAAACTTTAAGACTTGGAGAAAATCAATTATCTACAATTAACCTAGATCATAACTCTAATTTAAAAGTTTTAAGTCTTGGTAATAATAATCTTACTACGTTAGATGTTAGAAACAATAATTTAAATAGTTTGGTATTTGCCGGTAATCCTTTTCTTACAACTGCACTTTTAACAGGGCAAACTTTTGACAATAATTTTGATAATGTTTATTTCGAATTCACTCCAAAACTATCTTATATCTGTATAAACCCTGAACTTGTTAACGCAGCCAAAGAAAGAAGGAATACAATTGGTTATAGTACTTACGAAGTTGGAATTGATTGTACTAAGCAAAACTTTATTAAAGGGACTGTAAAATATAGTAGTAATGGAACCGATTGTAATGATTCAAATAACGGGTTTACTAAAATACAGTTCATTATTCAAGATCCAACTTCTGGAGGTTTACCAACTGTTGTTATTCCTGACGAAAACGGATATTATGAAGCTGCTGTAGCCGATGGAAATTACTTCTTACTTACTAGTTTTACCACTCCAAACTCTCAAGCTTTTAATATTACGCCTAATACTACTTCGTTTCCTCAGTTCATTAATTTTCCTGGCAATGGTCCTGTAAAAGTCCAAGATTATTGTGTTACTAAAAACCAAGATTTAAACGATTTAGCAACTACTATTATTCCGATTGGATCGCCAGCTTCTCCTGGAGCAAACACGTCTTATATCATAACTTATAAAAATAATGGAACTATCGTACAGTCTGGAACAATAACACTTTCGTATGATGAAGACATACTTACTTTAGCAAATGCATCTCCATCTACTTCCTCTACAGCTACCAATGAACTCTCTTGGTCATTCAATAATTTACAACCTTTTGAATCTAGAGAGATTTCCATTTCTATGAGTATTAATGACACAACAGATACTCCGGCTGTTAATGTAGATGATGTTTTAAATTATACTGTTGCAATTGCTGGAGCAACAGACGATGTGCCGCTAGATAATACTATGACTTTCAATCAAACTGTAGTAGCTACTCCAACTACTACAAGTGGTAGAACTATGGTAGCAACAAAAAATGGTCAACTATTTTCTAAAACGTCTTCTAGTACAACTGAAACTAATAACATTACTTGTTTAGAAGGCAATAGGTTAGATCCTGATGATGTTGGAAACTACTTACATTACTTAATCAGATTTGAAAACATATATACTGAGAAGACTATAGATGTTCGTTTAGAAACTCTAATAGACACTAACATATTTGATATAAAAACATTAGAACCATTACAAGCTAGCCATTCTTATGTAACTACAGTTACCAATGACGAGAATGTTACATTTTTATTTGAAGATATTAACCTTCTTAATGAAGGCGACAATAACTCAGGCTATATTCTTTTTAAAATTAAAACATTAGATACACTAGCAGAAAATACTATTATTGAAAATAATGCTACAATTCATTTCGATTTCAATACGCCAATTATTACAAATACTGAACGTGTAGAAATTAAAAAAGAAACAACAACACCTACAGGATTTGATGACTTTTTTACTGTATACCCTAATCCAACATCTGGTATATTAAATATTACAAAAAAGATAAATACTGTTCAGGTACAATATATTGCTATTCATGATTTAGCCGATAGAATTGTTGGATTCTATTTTGGAAATGTCACCACATTTGATGTAGGCTACCTTTTCCCGAACATTTATATTATTAAAGTTCATACCGACCAAGGAATTTTAACCAAAAAATTTGTAAAGACAAACTAAGCAGTCTTTACAATACATGTTAACCTACATCTTTAAATTGCACTCGTTTAGAATTACTAAACGGGTGTTTTTTGATTTAAGAAATGCTAAAAAAACTTATTTAAATTGCCAATATTGAAATTAGTACATTTACTTTCCTAAAATTGAAAATATTATTAATCAATAAAAATCGAATGAAAAAATACTTTTTTATCATTTTAGCTTTTACACTAGTTAAAATATCTGCACAAAGTAACCCTGAAAAAGAATTAGGAATTTGGTACATGTACAATGGTTCACACAAAGTATCTGAAAGATTTAGTATAAAATCGATGGCACATTTTAGATTTTTTGAAATTGGAGAAGATCTGCAGCAATACATTTTACGTTTTGGTGTGAATTATAAAATTGACAACACATTTAGTGCTACATTAGGATATGCATTTCTAGATACAGATACTACATTTGGATTGGATGGCGGAACCTTTGGTGATCATCGTATTTATGAAGATCTACTTGCTAACCATAAAATTTCTAAACTAAGTTTCGCTCATAGGTTAAGAGCAGAACAACGTTTTTTTAATTCTCAAACTGGTCATTTATTAAGATATCAATTAGGTTTAAGTTATCCGATTGCAAAAAAATGGTCTACATATATCTACGATGAAGTCTTTTTCGATTTTGACGGTGGAGATGCATACAATCAAAATTGGTTTGGACTTGGTTTTAAATACCAACTCTCTAAAATTGTAAAATTACAATTTGGCTATATGAGCATTAATATAAATAATCTCAACTTAGATAGAATTCAGGTTGGTATTGCTATTAGCACAGATCATACTAAAAAGAAATAATTATTTTAGAGCATTCAAATAATCTATTCTATGCAAGAACAACCACTATTTACAAACGATGCTATTGTTTTTGGAATCTTAATGATTTCCCTTGGGTTTGTATTTTATACCGAAAGTATTAAAAAAGGTTTCTGGCCTAAATTTTATAAAATCGTGCCTGGTTTATTAATGTGTTATTTAATTCCAGCCATTTTTAACTCACTCGGAATAATATCGTCAGATGTTTCTAAAACATATTATATAGCCAGTCGTTTTTTACTACCTGCTTCATTAGTTTTAATGACGTTAAGTATTGATTTAAAAGCTATTTTTAATCTTGGTCCAAAAGCGTTAATTATGTTCTTTACAGGAACTCTTGGAATTATTATTGGTGGGCCAATAGCCATTTTACTCATTTCTTTAGTTTCTCCAGAAACAGTTGGTGGTGTTGGATTCGATGCAGTTTGGAGAGGTTTATCTACACTTGCCGGTAGTTGGATTGGTGGTGGTGCAAATCAAGCAGCTATGTTAGAAATTTATCAATACAACCCAGAAAAATATGGTGGAATGGTATTGGTGGATATTGTTGTAGCTAATATTTGGATGGCTTTATTATTAATTGGAATAGGAAAGTCTGATAAAATTGATACTTGGTTAAAAGCAGATACATCAGCTATTGAAGCATTGAAAGAAAAAGTAAGTTCTTTTACTAATAAGATTTCAAGAAATCCTTCATTAACTGATTTAATGATTATGCTTTCATTAGCTTTCGGAGCTGTAGGAATTGCACATTTTGGAGCTGAAGGGATTTCTGCTTTTCTTACTGAAAATGTGAGTGCAATTGCTGATAAAACATCTGCTTTATCTTCATTTTCTTCAAAATTCTTTTGGATGATTACTATTGCAACTGCAATTGGAATTATCTTATCTTTTACCAAAGCTAAAAATTATGAAGGTGCTGGTGCTAGTAAAATAGGAAGTGTTTTTATTTACGTATTAGTAGCTACTATTGGTATGAAAATGGATTTAGCTAAAATTGTAGATAACCCTGGATTAATTGCTATTGGTTTAGTTTGGATGGCTATTCATGCTGGACTTTTAATTTTAGTTGCAAAGCTTATACGTGCTCCTTATTTCTTCCTTGCTGTAGGTAGCCAAGCAAATGTTGGAGGTGCTGCAAGTGCTCCTGTAGTTGCTGCGGCTTTTCACCCTTCTTTAGCTACAGTTGGTGTGCTATTAGCTGTATTTGGATATGTTGTAGGAACCTACGGAGCTATTTTGTGTACAATTTTAATGGAAATGGCCTCAAAAGTTGCATAGAATTCTGCATATTTGCAGACGAAAATATCAGAATATATGAGAAAATTTATTGCTGTACTTGTAGTTGGATTGGTTGCTTTTTCTTGTTCCTCAGAAAAAAAAGGGAACATGGTTGTAAAAGGGCAAATTAAAGGATTAAAAAAAGGAATATTATATCTTCAGAAAATGGCAGATACGACTTTAGTATCTGTAGATTCTATAAAGTTATTTGGAGATGATAAATTTATACTTACAGACAATGTAGATTCTCCTGTAATGTATTACTTAACTTTTAATGGTAATACAGAACCTAAAAAATTAATGTTTTTTGGTGAAAAAGGTGAAATTACAATTAATGATGATGTAGAAAATTTTGGTTTTAAACCTTCTATTGTAGGATCTAAAAACCAAGAAGTACTGAATAAATTTAATGAAATAGATCATCAATTTAAAATGAAACGATTAGACTATATTAAAAAAGATTTTGAAGCTAGAGCTAAAAAAGATAGTCTTCAAACAGATAGTTTAGCAAAAGCATACGATAAATTAGTACGTCGTCGTTTCTTATTTACAACCAATTTCGCTATTGGGAATAAAGATTCTGAAGTAGCGCCTTATTTAGCACTTACAGAATTATACGATGCTAATATTTATTTATTAGATACGATTAATAATAGCTTAACTGATAGAGTTAAAAGCTCTGATTATGGAAAGCGCTTACAAAAGTTTATTGATCGTATTAAAGCTTCTGAAGAGAAAAAAGAATAATTTTTTATTAATTATAATTATGTAAAAGCTCAATGAAATTTCATTGAGCTTTTTTCTTTATATACTATTTAATCGCAAACACATTCTTGGTCTACAAATCGGCAGCCACTATAATCTTCTTCACACAACCATCTTTCTGTCATACCACTTCCTTTAACTGTTTTTTGCTCTTTCTTCGTTAAAATGATTATTTCAGAATTCGCTATGCTTTTTAATATTTTCATAATTCTATGATTTTTAAATTTCAAATAAAAAGTGTACTAAAATGTGAGTTCAATAGTATCTCAAACTCACATTAGTGCTTTATCCTGGAATACAATGTCCATTATTACTACAAACAGGCCACAATGGTGGACAATCTGAATTTCTAGAACAGAAGATTCGTATACCTCCTTTTATTGTTGTTTGTTCTTTTTTAAGCAATTGATGCGTACCTTCTAATTTTAAAATGTTTTTTAACATCACTAATCGTTTTTTATAAGTTATTATTTTAATCTAGATCTTAACAATCTTCTCCTCCTGGTTCTCTTTGACAAGTTCCATTTACACAATGAGGAAACATTGGCGGGCAATATTCACTTCCTCTACATGAAATGAACATTCCTCCATTAATTGTGCTCTGTGCTTTTCTGTCTAATTCTTTAATATCCTTAAGTTTTTTTATGCTTTTTAACATGATTATTTGTTTTTTAAATTTTGAAAAAATGATTATTAAAATTGAATAACTATTCTACATCTACATCTATTAGCTGTCCATGTACATTCTACTACTCCAGGTCTACTAAGTGCTTCGCACTCTTCCTGATTATTAAATCCTCCTGTAATACTTTGTTGCTGTGTTTTGCTCAACATCTTTACTCCTTTGATGTTGATTTCTTTTTTAGATTTCATAATTTAGATATGATTTGATTACCTTACTCTTTAATAGGATTTTCAGGTTACTCCTTATCATGAGGAACTATTCAGTAATTAAATTTTCTTCCTCATTTAGCTTGTACGTACTCTTCAAAGTTGGAAAGTTATTTTACTGAATGCAAACCTTCTACATCCATTTTTATAAAATTGTACATTTTCGAAACTGTTTTTATCAGAATTTCAATCAAACTAAAAAACCACCTTTTCATTTGAAAAGATGGTTTCTAAAAGTGACCGTAAAATTGTTTTATACTTATTGTTTCATTAGTTTCTTTATATACAAATCTTTTTCAAATATGATATGATAATAATACATTCCTTTTACTAAAACAGATGTATCCATAATAAATGCATTATCTACTGTACTACTTGGTACAATAGGTAAGTTCAATAAAATTTCTCTTCCGTTAGCATCGTATAATTTTACTTCTGGAGCAATAGTTTGTGCTTTTTTGACTTTAATAAAAACTTGATTTGTAAAAGGATTAGGGTACACCACTACTTCTCCTGATGTTTCATCAGGTCTATCTATATCTAAAATTCGTAAAAGCATTGCACTACAAACGATTACTTCTCCTTTTTCTCCTCTTACATCGGTTAAATAAGTTTCCTTGTCTTCATATGCTCGTAAATAAAATTTATACTCAATAAGTGATGATGGTAACCATAGTTCTTTTTTGATACGGTACGGATAACTAAATGCTGAAAAATCAACTGGTTTAACCTTAATAACATGCTGTTCTTTATCATCATCATCGTCATCGTCGTCATCTCCTCCAATTGGTGGAATTATTACGGGTGCTGTAGCTCCAAATTTGTCTTCAAAGTCTGGACATTCTGTATGTGGAAAAAATGCTGTAGTTGGTTTGGTTACAAAACCAAATCGATAATATCGTGTCTTCTTTAATTTTGATCGACTTCTCAAGTGTATTTTGGGAAATATTTTATCATTCTTATAAAATACCAATTCGTTTCGGTGTAGCAATTCTATTAGCTCATTATCTCCATCTCCTGTTGTAGATTCTGTTATTGAAATGGTTATATCTGTGGCTCGAAAATTAGAACGTTGTGCATTTGACACAAAACAAATTAATACTATTAACAGTCTTAAAAAATACGTTGTTTTCATATCTCAATAATTTTTAGATTTTAATTAAAAACAAAGTATCGATTATCTACTTCTCCTCTTAAAATGGTCATTCCATTTTTATAAATTTGGACAAAATAAAGCTTTTTATCCTAGTTTCTTGATATAATAAGAAGGTGTAACGCCAGTTTTTTCTTTAAATACTTTAATAAAAGTAGTATGACTCTTGTAACCAACTTCAGAAGCTACTGCCCTAATAGTATACGATCTGAATAAAGGATCTTCTTTAAGATGCAGTAAAGCATAATTAATTCTTAACTCGTTTAAGTATTGATTAAATGATTGCCTAGAAAGTTTATTTAATGCTTTAGAAAGATACGTTGTATTGGTATGTAATAGTTTGGCTGTTGCATACAAATTGCAATCTTTAGATAAGTAAAAGTTTGTTTTTTCTAACTCTTGTAATTCTCTAAGAATTTTTTCAGCTTTTTCATCTTTAATTTCCTGTTGGTTTAGAGAAACAACTTTCTGTTTTTTTATTGTCTTTTTATTTTCTAACTCATTAATTAATGTTAAAAATTGCTGTTCATTATGTTTTGTTTGTTTTCTGTACTTAAAGAAAACTCCTAACAGAACAAGTATAATTACTAAAGATACTACTAGTATAATATTCCTTCTAAGTACAGAAGTTTCTTTTGCTTTTTTGAGTATTTCATTCTCTTCTTCAACATCTTTAAGATCATTTTCAAATAACAGATCTCGAGCTGCTAATTGCTTTTCAGCTTTTAGTTTTACAATATCTTGTAATTGATCGTAATAATAAATTTGTTTTGTTTGATCTCCTATATCTCTAGCTATTGCAATTGCCAATTCATACATTTCCTCTATTTTATCTATATCGGTTTTATTTTCTATTAAAGAAAAATTGGTCTTTAAAAGACTTAATGCTTTTCCATATTGTTGCTGCTTTGCATAACACTTAGCAACGTAGTAGTTTGCTAAGTAGAGATTTGTTTTTTGAGCTTCTGTATTATTTAATAGAATTTCTTTTGCTTCATGTAAAAAGCCTAAAGCTTTATGATATTCTTTTTTCTTATAAAATAGATCCCCAATATTAATATAAGCATAGCCTTTCATCACGTTATCACCTTCCTCTTCTGCTCTTTTTACCAATCTATTTAATACTTCTAACGCTTCAACTTCGTTTCCTAATTCAGCTAAACATTTTCCTTTTCCCAACATAGCACTTAGTAAGGTTTTTTTATACGCTACAGATTCTTTATCTGTACTACTTTCTAAAAGTTCAATAGTTTCATTAAAACTAAGTAATGCGTCTACAATACGGTTTAATTTTAAACGATTATTGGCCAGGTTTGTTAAACTCACTAGTTGAAGTGGGTTGTTTTTTATTTGTTTAGATAGATTCTTGGCTTCTAAATAATGCCGAGTAGAAGCATAATAGGCTCCTAAAAGATAATAAGAGCTCCCTATTAAAAGATTGCTATGAATTATACGAGTTGTATCCTTTAAATTATATGCTGCTGTTAATGCTTGTTGTAAGTGATTTATTACTTCTAAATGGTTGGAAGTATTGTATGTAATAAAGCCTATTTGATATGCTGAAAAATATTGAATTGTATCATCTCTTTCTTTAATTCCTCTCTCTAAAAACAATTTTGCCAATGCTAGCGATTTCATTGTATCCTTTTCTTTGAAAAGTGCATTTCTAATTAGTTTTTTAATTTTTTTAGTTTTCTTAGAGGTTCTTACAAAAGTTTTCAAGTGGTCTGAAACAACTAAAGTATCTTCTTGTAATTTTTCCTGTGATGACAACGCAATAGAAAAACAGAAAATAAATAAAAGGAGCTGTAAACGTAACTTATATATTAAAAACAGGTTAGTGGGCATTGTAGTTCGTATTGAATCTAATTAGTATTTGGTTCTCTATTAAACAATTATCATTTTCAGGGGTATCTATTAAAAAGACTGCTATTTTTTACTAATTGTTACGGTTAGTACTATTTTTTATTTTAAATAACCTTGAATAATTCCATTTTCAAGATCTCCTAAAGTTAATGGTTGTATTTTTATGTTTCTAAAACTTCTCCATAAACTTGGTTCTGGGTAAAAGTATTTTGAAGGTAAAAATTCAGAAATATCCACAGAAAATACTATGGCATACTCTTTAATAAAGTCACAACCATCATCTCCTGTAATTCCTAAATCATTTTCTAATAAAGTAGATCTAGTAAAAACAAAATTATAATTACCAGAAAAGCTTTCTATAAATTTTATGAACTCAATATTTGTGATTGTTTCCATTGTTAATGATTAAATATAATTTTAATATAGAAATTTTACTCATTAAAAAACCACATTACGTTAAATAATGTGGTTCTATCTAAATTACAATAAATTTTAATTTATAAATGATTTTTTTTAACTAGACTCATCAATTACTTCAATTAGGTACCAACAGTCTTTAATTAAATTAAACTTATATGATACCTTAATTCCATTATCATAACCAATGTGATTGTATAATATTAAAGTATCATTAACTATTATGGTCTCTACAGTATACTTACCATATTTTTTATCCATTGCCTTTTCATCAATAGAAAAATCAATGTATTCATAATTTTCTTTTTTGACCAAATCTATACCAAAAGTGTCTTTATCTAACTCATAATCAAAATCACTTATTAAATACTTTAATGGAAACTTTATTCTTTCTTTTTGAAATAGGCTATCTCTACCAAAATCACTAAAAAAAGACTTGAAGTTCTTAGAGCATTTTCTAGAAAAAGTTTTTTTACTTTTAGTTTCCTTTGATTTGTCTTTTATATTTACTGAAATAGTTTCTGAATTTTTATCTTTCTTTTCACTATCAATAAAATTACAACTGGTAAAAACCAATAAAAGGCTTACTAAAATTGTTCTTATACTGCGTTTTTTTGAATGACTTGAGTACTAAATTCTTTACTGCGTATAAAAATCTTGATACTTTATTGTTAAATTGATGAACTCCCTGAAGTAATATATTTATCAACTAAATTTTCCAAAACATCCAAAGGTAATGGTCCGTTAGTTAATACAACATCATGGAACTTACGAATATCGAATTTATCTCCTAAAGCTTTTTTAGCTTTTTCTCTTAATTCAATAATTTTTAACATTCCTATTTTATATGCAGTTGCCTGACTAGGCATTACAATATGTCTTTCTACCATTTTTACAGCATCTGCTTCAGCATTTGGAGTATTATCAGTATAATATTTTATTCCTTCTTCTCTAGTCCATTTTTTAGCATGAATACCTGTATCTACTACTAAACGACAAGCTCTCCATAATTCCATCGCCAAGCGTCCAAAATCTGAATACGGGTCAGAATAAAAGCCCATTTCTTTAGGGATAAATTCCGAATACAGTCCCCAACCTTCTACATATGCTGTATAACGCCCTAACTTCCTAAACATCGGTAAATCTTTTAACTCTTGCGCAATGGCTATTTGCATATGGTGTCCTGGAATTCCTTCATGATATGCTAAAGCTTCCATTTGGTACGATGGCATACTTGCCATATCATACATATTAGCGTAATAAGTTCCTGGGCGAGATCCGTCTAATGCAGGTTGTTGATAAAACGCCTTTCCAGCAGACTTTTCTCTAAAACCTTCTACCGCTTTTACTTGTAAATCTGCTTTTGGTTTTGTTATGAATAGTTCATTTAAACGAGTTTTCATGCTATCAATAATGAATTCCGCTTTCTCCATATATTCTTTTTTCCCTTTAGCATCTGCACTATAATAAAATTGTGCATCGGTTTTCATAAATTTAAAGAAGTCTTGTAAGCTTCCTTTAAATCCAACTTTCTTCATAATCTTTCTCATTTCATCATGAATCCTTGCTACTTCTTTTAATCCAATCTCATGAATTTCCTCTGCAGTTAAATCGGTAGTTGTTGTACGTTTTAAAGCATTATTATAAAATGCTTCTCCGTTAGGAAATTTCCATGCTCCATCATCTGTAGAAGCTACTTTTTCTTGTTCTTCAAGGGTAGTTATTAAGTTAGTGTATCCAGCTAAAACTCCTTCTATTAATGCTTTTTTAGCTTTAGTTATTAAAGTTTCCTTTTTTGCTTCGTCTATAGGTAGTTTAGCTACTTTCGTTTCAAAGTCTTGTAACAGTGTGCTATTTTTACTGCTATCATCAAATGGTTTTCCTTTGATAATGTTTTTAGCGTCGTCTAATACTTTTGCAAATACAAACTTTGGAATCATTATACCAGCCTCTTGTCTTTTCTTTAAATTTTCAGCTAATTGAGCAAACATTGGTTTAATACCTTGTAATCTGCTGATATAATTTTCTGCATCTTTTTCAGTTTTAATTTGATGCATATTAATTAAAAATGCAGGAATTTCTGCTTGGGCTCCGTGCATTTGATTTACTGGATATGTGTACAATCGGTAAGTATCATCTTCAATTGTGTTTTCTAATGACTTTTTAAATAAATCATAGCTTAATTTGGTAGTTTCATCTAAGGCAGATACGTTTACAGAATCATGTAACCATTCTAATACTTTTTTAGTTAAGGCTAACTCTTTATCTAAAAATGCATCTGAAATATCATCCCATTTATCGGCATCTTTATTTATTCCTAAGTATGTTTGATACATTGGATGCATATTCATACTTTCTTCAAATTGTTGTTGAAAAAAAGCATTTACTTTAGCAGACTCTTTTTCTATTTCTTCTGCTGTAGGTTCTGTAGCTTTTTGAGGTGCTGTTTTACAAGCAATTCCTATAAAAAGAAAACTTGCTAGCATATATTTTGTAGTGTTTTTTAGGTACATTTATAATGGTTTTTGTGTAATAAATGCCCTAAGATAGTATAAAAAAAACCGAAACAAATTTGTTTCGGTTTCTAATTATTTTTATGCTTCACCTGTAGTTCCTCCAAAATTCATTGGGATTGGTGGTTGCTCATAATCTTTAATTTCACCATGTGCTTGTTCAAACTTTCGTACATTATCTGCTAATGCTTTAGTTAATCTTTTTGCATGCTGAGGCGTTAAAATAATTCTAGATTTTACTTTAGCCTTTGGAACTCCTGGCATGATATTGATAAAATCTACAATAAATTCTGAAACTGAATGATTTATGATAGCTAAATTACTATAGGTTCCTTCTGCAATTTCCTGATCTAACTCTATATTAATTTGTGGTTCTTTTTTGTCTTCCATTTTTAAAATATTATTAAAATAAAAAGACCTCTTAATGAGGTCTTTTTATTAGTATAATTTATAAACTTTTCTCGATCTCGTCTTTAGGACCTACAATAATGTTCTCATAGGCTCTAATACCTGTACCAGCAGGTATACGTTTACCAACGATTACATTTTCTTTTAATCCTTCAAGTGTATCAATCTTACCGTTTACAGCTGCTTCATTTAATACTTTCGTAGTTTCCTGGAAAGAAGCTGCAGAGATAAATGATTTTGTTTGTAACGAAGCTCTTGTAATACCTTGCAGTATTTGTTCTGCTGTTGCAGGTTGTGCTTCTCTTGCTACTACTAAATTCTTGTCTGCTCTACGTAAAATTGAGTTTTCATCTCTTAATTCTCTTGCAGTAACTAACTGACCTGGTCTTAAATTCTCAGAGTCTCCAGCATCTTCAACAACCTTCATTCCATAAATACTATCATTTTGTTCTATGAAGTCATTTTTATGAATCAATTGGTTCTCTAAGAATAACGTATCTCCAGAGTCAATAATCTTAACTTTACGCATCATTTGACGTACTACTACCTCAAAGTGCTTATCGTTAATTTTTACCCCTTGTAAACGATATACTTCTTGGATTTCATTTACTAAGTACTCTTGTACTGCAGAAGGTCCTTTAATTCTTAAGATATCAGCTGGCGTTGTAGCTCCATCAGATAATGGCATACCTGCTTTAATGAAATCATTCTCCTGTACTAAGATTTGGTTCGATAACTTAACTAAGTATTTCTTAATCTCACCTGTCTTAGATTCTACAATAATTTCACGGTTACCACGCTTAATCTTACCAAAGGCAACTACACCATCAATCTCAGCTACTACAGCTGGATTAGAAGGGTTACGTGCTTCAAATAATTCTGTTACACGTGGTAAACCTCCTGTAATATCTCCTGCTTTACCAGACTTACGAGGAATCTTAACTAATGTTTTACCTTCTTCTACTTTATCTCCATTTTCTATCATTAAATGTGCCCCTACAGGTAAACTGTACGAACGTAATGCATTTCCGTCTGCATCTTCTATAATAATAGATGGGATGATCTTTTTATTCTTAGAGTCTGTAATTACTTTCTCTTGGAATCCTGTTTGTTCATCAACTTCTACAGAGTAATTAATTCCTTGCTCTAAGTTGTCAAACTTCACAGTACCTCCAAATTCAGATACGATAACTCCATTAAATGGATCCCATTGACAAACTGCATCTCCTTTTTTGATCGATTTTCTATCTTTTTCAAAGATAATAGAACCATAAGGAATATTGTTTGTACTTAATGTAATTCCAGTTTTCTTATCTACAATCTTAATCTCTGCTGTACGAGAAATTACGATGTCTACTTCTTCTCCGTTTGTATCTTTACCTCTAACTGTACGTAAATCTTCAATTCTAACATTACCATCAAACTTAGCAATTAACTTGTTGTCTTCTGAAATGTTTCCTGCAACCCCTCCAACGTGGAATGTACGTAATGTTAACTGTGTACCTGGCTCTCCAATAGATTGTGCAGCAATTACACCAACAGCTTCACCTCTTTGAACTTTCTTAGCAGTAGATAAACTCTTACCGTAACATTGTGCACAAATTCCTCGTTTAGATTCACAAGTTAATGGCGAACGTACTTCAACTCTATCTATACCTGCCTCTTGTACTACAGAAGCTGATTTGAATGTAATTAATTCTCCTGCTTTTAATAAAACTTCATCTGAAGTTGGGTGATATACATCATGTAAAGATACACGTCCTTCAATTCTATCTGCTAAAGACTCAACAATCTCGTCATTCTTCTTTAATGGCATTATTTCTAATCCACGTAATGTACCACAATCAACTTCATTTACAATTACATCCTGAGATACATCGACTAAACGACGTGTTAAATATCCTGCATCGGCAGTTTTTAATGCGGTATCGGCTAATCCTTTACGAGCACCGTGTGTAGAGATAAAGTATTCTAAAATTGAAAGTCCTTCTTTAAAGTTCGAAAGAATCGGGTTTTCAATAATTTCTCCACCACCTGCTGTAGATTTTTTCGGCTTCGCCATTAATCCACGCATACCTGTTAACTGACGAATCTGCTCTTTAGAACCACGGGCTCCAGAATCTAACATCATAAATACCGAGTTAAATCCTTGCTGATCTTCACGTAAACGCTTCATCGATAATTCTGTTAATCGGTTGTTTGTAGAACCCCAAACATCAATTACCTGATTATAACGTTCTTTTTGAGTTAACATACCCATGTTATAGTTCATCACAATTCCATCCACTTCTTTGTTAGCTTCAGCAATCATGGCGTGCTTTTCTTCTGGGATAATGATATCTCCTAATGAGAATGATAAACCACCTTGGAAGGCAAATTTATATCCCATATTTTTAATCTGGTCTAAGAATTCTCCTACAGAAGGAATATCAGTTACTTTTAAAATTCCACCAATAATTCCTCTTAACGATTTCTTAGTTAATACTTCGTTGATGTATCCTGCTGCTTCTGGTACTACTTCATTAAATAATACTCTACCTACAGTAGTTTGAATAATTTTCGTTACTACCTCTCCATCTTCTACATCTTTCGTACGAACTTTAATTCCAGCATTTAAGTCTACTCTTCCTTCATTAAAAGCAATAGTAACTTCTTCTGGTGAATAGAATGTTAATCCTTCTCCTTTAATAACTAATTCAGGAGTAGATTTACGCTCTTTTGTCATATAGTACAGACCTAATACCATATCCTGAGAAGGTACTGTAATAGGAGCACCATTTGCAGGGTTTAAGATATTATGAGAAGCTAACATTAATAACTGTGCTTCAAGAATAGCTTCTGGCCCTAAAGGTAAGTGTACCGCCATTTGATCCCCATCGAAATCGGCGTTGAATGCCGTACATACTAATGGGTGTAAGCGAATTGCTTTACCTTCTATTAATTTTGGTTGGAATGCTTGAATACCTAAACGGTGTAATGTAGGAGCACGGTTTAATAACACTGGATGTCCTTTAATTACGTTTTCTAAAATATCCCAAACAACAGGCTCTTTTCTGTCTATTATTTTCTTTGCAGATTTTACTGTTTTTACAATACCTCTTTCGATTAACTTACGAATTACAAAAGGTTTGTATAATTCAGCTGCCATATCTTTTGGCAATCCACATTCGTATAATTTTAATTCTGGTCCTACAACAATTACAGAACGAGCAGAGTAATCTACACGCTTACCTAATAAGTTTTGACGGAAACGTCCTTGCTTACCTTTTAAACTATCAGATAACGACTTTAATGGTCTGTTTGATTCTGTTTTTACTGCTGAAGCTTTACGTGTGTTATCAAATAATGAATCTACAGATTCTTGTAACATACGTTTCTCGTTACGTAAGATTACTTCAGGAGCTTTGATCTCCATTAATCTCTTTAAACGATTGTTACGGATAATTACACGACGATATAAATCATTTAAATCTGAAGTTGCAAAACGACCACCATCTAATGGAACTAATGGACGTAATTCTGGTGGAATTACCGGAACTACTTTCATAATCATCCATTCTGGTTTGTTTTCTCTATTCTTTTGAGACTCTCTAAATGCTTCAACAACATTTAATCTCTTAAGCGCTTCATTTTTACGTTGCTTAGATGTTTCTGTATTTGCTTTATGTCTTAATTGATAAGATAATTC
Organism: Tenacibaculum amylolyticum; assembly: GCF_964511145.1. Classification (NCBI taxonomy): domain Bacteria; kingdom Pseudomonadati; phylum Bacteroidota; class Flavobacteriia; order Flavobacteriales; family Flavobacteriaceae; genus Tenacibaculum; species Tenacibaculum amylolyticum. Next base: position 9,254 of record NZ_CAZEFZ010000038.1, on the reverse strand, counting down.
ATCTAAATTGATACGACCTAATAAATCAATTAAACACTCAGCTCCCATTTTTGCAATAAACTTATTTGGATCTGTATCCTCTAAGTATAAGTTTTCTTGCGGTAATGTGTCTAAAATATCTAAGTATTCTTCTTCCGTTAAGAAGTCTAATTTTTGTAATGGTTCTCCTTCTGCGTTTTTAGCAATACCTGGTTGGATTACTACATAACGCTCATAATAGATAATCATATCTAATTTCTTAGAAGGTAATCCTAAAAGATATCCCATCTTGTTAGGTAACGATCTAAAATACCAAATATGTGCTACAGGAACTACTAAATTAATATGACCTACTCTATCTCTACGTACTTTTTTCTCAGTAACTTCAACTCCACATCGGTCACAAACGATTCCTTTGTATCGGATTCTTTTATATTTACCACAAGCACACTCGTAATCTTTTACAGGACCAAAAATTCTTTCACAGAAAAGTCCATCTCTCTCTGGTTTGTGCGTACGGTAGTTTATTGTTTCTGGTTTTAAAACCTCTCCTTTAGATGCTTCTAAAATAGATTCAGGAGATGCTAAACCAATTGAAATTTTGTTAAACTTCTTAACAGTGTATTTTTCGTTCTTTCTTGCCATAATATTTTGCAAAATGCTTTAAGCTGCTAGGCTTAAATTATATAAATTGTATAAACACTGAAATCAAGATTGCTCTTTAAAAGCAATCTTGATTATCTTTTTTACTCTTCTAATTTAACGTCTAATCCTAAACCTTTCAGTTCGTGCATTAGTACATTAAATGATTCTGGTAAACCAGGCTCTGGCATTGGCTCTCCTTTTACGATACTTTCGTACGCTTTAGCTCTACCTAATACATCATCAGACTTTATCGTTAAGATTTCACGTAAAATACTAGATGCACCATAAGCTTCAAGTGCCCAAACCTCCATTTCTCCGAAACGTTGACCTCCAAATTGTGCTTTACCTCCTAATGGTTGTTGTGTAATTAATGAGTAAGGACCGATAGAACGCGCGTGCATCTTATCTTCAATCATGTGTCCTAACTTAATCATATAAATTACTCCAACTGTTGCAGGTTGATCAAAACGTTGACCTGTACCTCCATCATATAAGTAAGTATGACCAAATCTTGGAATAGCAGCTTCGTCTGTTAATTCATTAATTTCATTTAAAGATGCTCCATCAAAAATAGGTGTAGCATACTTCTGACCTAATTTTAAACCTGCCCATCCAAGAACAGTTTCATAAATCTGACCAATGTTCATACGCGATGGTACCCCTAATGGATTTAATACAATATCTACTGGTGTTCCATCTTCTAAGAATGGCATATCTTCTTGACGTACGATTCTAGCAACAATACCTTTGTTTCCGTGACGTCCTGCCATCTTATCTCCTACTTTTAACTTACGCTTCTTAGCGATGTAGATTTTAGCTAACTTTAAAATACCTGCTGGTAATTCATCTCCTACAGAAATCGTGAATTTTTCACGACGTAAAACTCCTTGAAGATCGTTAACCTTAATTTTATAGTTGTGGATTAATTCTCCAACTAACTTGTTTAAATCTTTATCTGTAGTCCATGTTCCACTTAAATGTGTAAAATCGTCTACAGAATTTAACATCTTTTGAGTGAACTTCTTACCTTTTGGTAATACTTCCTCTCCTAAATCATTATAGATTCCTTGAGATGTTTTACCGCTAATTAACCCGAATAACTTATCGATTAAACGATCTTTTAAATCTTCGAATTTAGATACAAAAGATGCTTCTAAAGTAGCTACTGCTTCTTTATCTCTAGCTCTTTTGTTCTTATCTTTAACAGCTCTTCTAAATAATTTCTTATCAATTACCACTCCTTTTAAAGATGGCGATGCTTTTAATGAAGCATCTTTTACATCACCAGCTTTATCTCCGAAGATCGCTCTTAATAATTTTTCTTCTGGAGTTGGATCTGATTCTCCTTTTGGAGTAATCTTACCAATTAAAATATCTCCAGGCTTAACTTCAGCTCCAATACGAATCATTCCATTTTCGTCAAGGTCTTTAGTAGCCTCTTCAGAAACGTTAGGAATATCGTTTGTTAATTCTTCTGCTCCTAATTTTGTATCACGAACATCTAATGAATATTCATCGATATGAATAGAAGTAAAGATATCTTCACGAACTACTTTTTCAGAAATCACAATCGCATCCTCGAAGTTATAACCTTTCCAAGGCATGAAGGCTACTTTCATGTTTCTACCTAAAGCTAATTCTCCTTGCTGAGTTGCATATCCTTCACAAAGTACTTGTCCTTCTTCTACTCTATCACCTTTTCTTACGATAGGTTTTAAGTTGATATTCGTACCTTGGTTTGTTTTTCTAAACTTAATTAAGTTGTATGACTTTTCATCTGGATCAAAACTTACTAGTCTTTCATCATCTGATCTATCATACTTAATTGTAATTGTATTTGCATCTACGTACTCAACAACACCGCTTCCTTCTGCATTAATTAAGATACGAGAATCTTTTGCTACTCTACGTTCTAATCCAGTTCCAACAATCGGCGATTCAGGTCTTAATAATGGTACTGCCTGACGCATCATGTTAGATCCCATTAAGGCACGGTTGGCATCATCATGCTCTAAGAAAGGAATTAACGATGCAGAAATAGATGCAATTTGGTTAGGAGCAACGTCCATGTAGTTTACAACATTTGGAGTTACTACTGGGAAGTCACCTTCCTCTCTTGCAATTACTTTCTCTCTATCGATTGTACCATCTTCTTTTACCTCAATATTCGACTGCGCAAACTTCATTCCTTCTTCCTCCTCTGCACTCAAATAGATTGGCTCTTCAGATAATACTTGTCCTTCTTCTACTTTCTTATATGGAGTTTCAATGAATCCCATATTATTTACTTTGGCATATACTGCTAAAGAAGATATCAGACCAATGTTTGGTCCTTCAGGTGTTTCAATTGGACATAAACGACCATAGTGTGTATAGTGAACGTCACGAACCTCGAAACCTGCTCTTTCTCTAGATAAACCACCAGGCCCTAATGCCGAAAGACGACGCTTATGAGTAATCTCTGCTAATGGATTTGTTTGGTCCATAAATTGAGATAACTGGTTCGTTCCAAAGAATGAGTTAATTACAGAAGATAATGTTTTTGCATTAATTAAGTCAATTGGAGTAAACACCTCGTTATCACGAACATTCATTCTTTCACGAATAGTACGAGCCATACGCGCTAAACCTACACCAAACTGACCTGCTAATTGCTCACCTACTGTACGTACACGACGGTTAGATAAGTGATCAATATCATCTACTTCTGCTTTTGAATTGATTAACTCAATTAAATATTTTACAATTGTAATAATATCGTTCTTGGTTAATACTTTTTGATCAATGTCTTCATTTAATTGAAGTTTGGTGTTCATTCTAAAACGCCCTACTTCTCCTAAATTATATCGTTGCTCAGAGAAGAATAACTTTTCAATAATTCCTCTTGCAGTTTCCTCATCTGGCGGTTCAGCATTACGTAATTGACGATAGATATGCTCAACAGCTTCTTTCTCTGAGTTTGTCGGATCTTTTTGTAATGTATTATGAATTATAGCATAATCAGCCATATCATTATCTTCTTTATGAAGTAAGATAGTTTTGGCACCTGAATCTATAATTTCATCTACATGTTCTTTTTCTAAAATGGTATCACGGTCAAAAATGATTTCATTACGCTCGATAGATACTACTTCTCCAGTATCTTCATCTACGAAATCTTCATGCCATGTTTTTAATACTCTCGCAGCTAATTTTCTTCCTAATACTTTTTTCAATCCAGCTTTTGAAACTTTAATTTCTTCAGCTAAATCAAAAATCTCTAAGATATCCTTATCTCTCTCAAACCCGATAGCACGGAATAACGTTGTTACAGGTAACTTTTTCTTTCTATCGATATAAGCATACATTACCTGATTGATATCCGTAGCGAATTCAATCCAAGAACCTTTAAAAGGTATTACTCTTGCAGAATATAATTTTGTTCCATTTGCATGGAAAGATTGTCCAAAGAATACACCTGGTGAACGATGTAACTGAGATACTACAACTCTTTCTGCTCCATTAATAATAAATGTTCCTGAACCAGACATATAAGGTATTGTACCTAAATACACATCTTGAACAATGGTTTCGAAATCTTCATGTTCAGGATCTGTACAGTATAGCTTAAGTCTAGCTTTTAATGGAACACTATAAGTTAATCCTCTTTCGATACATTCTTGAATGCTATATCTAGGAGGATCTACAAAGTAATCTAAAAATTCTAATACGAATTGGTTTCTAGTATCAGTGATTGGGAAATTATCCATGAAGGTTTTATACAAACCTTCTTCACCTCGCTCTTCTGCTTTAGTTTGTAATTGGAAAAAATCTTGGAAAGATTTAATTTGAATATCCAAGAAGTCTGGATAATCTGCTCCAATTTTAGATGATGCGAAGTTGATTCTTTTAGAAGTGTTTATCGTTGCCAAAAGAGTATTTATTTTTTAATTAAAAATATTTTATTAAAAACCTTATCGGTTTTTTGCAATTTTTACTACTTAAATAAAAATTAACGATTTAGATAATCAACTTAAGTGTTTAAAAACACACAAATTGTTTTGTGTAATTTAAAAAATAACAAATATATACACAAAATGGTTTAGGGCTAAAACATTTCTTATGTTTTAGCGCCTAAACCTCTATTTTGTTATCCCACTTTTTGTGTGGGGAGTTATATTACTTTAACTCTACTTCAGCTCCTGCTTCTTCTAAAGACTTCTTAAGACCTTCTGCCTCATCTTTAGATACTCCTTCTTTTACTGGTGCTGGAGCGCTATCTACGATTCCTTTAGCTTCTTTTAATCCTAAACCAGTTAATTCCTTAACTAATTTTACTACTGCTAATTTAGAACCTCCTGCTGCTTTTAAGATTACGTCGAATTCAGTTTTCTCCTCAGCTGCATCTCCTCCAGCTCCACCAGCTGGTCCTGCTACTGCTACAGCTGCTGCTGCAGGCTCAATTCCGTACTCTTCTTTTAAAATATCTGCTAATTCATTAACTTCTTTTACTGTTAAGTTAACTAATTGTTCTGCGAAATCTTTTAAATCTGCCATTTTAAATTGTTTTTAATTTTTTATTATTAGTGTATTAGTGCGCTTAATTATTTTTCAGATAAAGTTTTTAAGATACCTGCTAATTTACCACCTCCTGATTTTAAACCAGAAATAACATTCTTCGCTGGTGATTGTAATAACATAACGATATCTCCAATAAGTTCTTCACGAGATTTGATGTTTACAAGAGCATCTAATTGATCATCTCCAATATAAACAGCCTCTTCAACGAAAGCACCTTTTAATAAAGGTCTATCCTTTGATTTTTTTCTAAACTCTTTAATTACTTTTGCAGGTGCATTTGCTGCTTCTGCAATTAACATTGAAGTATTACCGCTTAACACAGTTGGTAACTCTCCAAAGTCTTTATCTGAAGCTTCCATTGCTTTCTCTAGCAATGTGTTCTTAACAACAGCCAATTTAACGTTAGCTTTAAAACAAGCTCTACGTAAGTTAGATGTAGTAATAGCATCTAAACCAGAAATATCTGCTAAATAGATTGTATTAGTATCTGCTAATTGTGCTGTTAAATCTTGTATTACTTGTGATTTTTCCTCTCTAGTCATGATATATAGATTTTAACTGCCTTATGAAACAGATTTCACATCTACAGAAACACTAGGACTCATTGTCGAAGACATAAAGATACTCTTGATATAAGTTCCTTTTGCTGCTGTTGGCTTTAATTTTATAAGTGTTTGAACTAATTCATTTGCGTTTTCGGCAATTTTAGTTGCATCAAATGATGCTTTACCGATAGCAGCATGTACAATACCAGTTTTATCAACTTTAAAGTCGATTTTACCAGCCTTAACTTCTTTAACTGCTTTAGCAACATCCATAGTAACTGTACCTGTCTTAGGGTTAGGCATTAAACCTCTTGGTCCTAAAATACGACCTAAAGGACCTAATTTACCCATAACACTAGGCATAGTAATAATAACGTCTACGTCTGTCCACCCTCCTTTAATTTTTTGAAGGTATTCATCTAATCCAACATAATCAGCACCAGCTGCTTGAGCTTCAGCTTCTTTATCTGGAGTAACTAATGCTAAAACTTTAACATCTTTACCAGTTCCGTGAGGTAATGTTACAACACCACGAACCATTTGATTAGCTTTACGTGGATCTACTCCTAAACGTACTGCTAAATCTACAGATGCATCAAATTTTACATTTGTAATTTCTTTAACTAATGCTGATGCCTCATTTAAGTCATAAACCTTAGAGCTGTCAATCTTAGCACGAGCTTCTTTTTGCTTTCTTGTCAATCTTGCCATTTTAAATCTCTTTTAGTTTAAGCAGGTGCATCACCTGTTACTGTTAATCCCATAGAGCGAGCAGTTCCTGCGATCATTCTCATTGCTGATTCGATTTCGAAAGCATTTAAATCTGCCATCTTATCTTCTGCAATAGTTCTTACTTGATCCCAAGTAACGCTAGCTACTTTGTTTCTATTTGGCTCTCCCGAACCTTTCTTAATTTTGGCCGCTTCTAGTAATTGCACTGCAGCTGGAGGAGTTTTTACAACAAATTCGAACGATTTGTCTGTATAAACTGTAATCACAACAGGTAATACTTTACCTTGCTTGTCCTGTGTACGAGCATTAAACTGCTTACAGAACTCCATGATATTAACTCCGGCAGCACCTAAAGCGGGTCCAACTGGTGGCGATGGATTCGCAGCACCTCCCCTAACTTGTAGTTTAACTAATTTACTTACTTCTTTTGCCATTGTTTAAGTGTTTAATAGTGTATTATCGTCTGGAAGCTTCAAATACACTTAAAATATATTTGTGTAACAGTTATATTTTCTCTACTTGCATGTAACTTAATTCTAATGGCGTTTTTCTTCCAAAAATCTTCACCATTACTTCAAGCTTACGTTTCTCTTCATTTACCTTTTCAACAATTCCATCGAATCCGTTGAATGGTCCATCTACTACTTTTACAGTTTCTCCAACTGTATAAGGTATTGCAACACTTTCTTCATTCACAGAAAGTTCATCAACCTTACCAAGCATTCTATTTACTTCTGATTTACGCATTGGAACAGGATCACCACCTTTGGTTTCACCTAAAAATCCAATAACTCCAGTAACTGCTTTGATAACGTGAGGAACTTCACCTGCAAGATTTGCTTCTACCATAATGTAACCTGGAAAATAAACACGTTCTCTGTTTATTTTTTTCCCGTTACGTATTTGAACAACTTTTTCTGTAGGCACAATAACTTGACTTACATAATCTGAAAGACCATGTCTTGCAATTTCTGTTTCTATATAAGTCTTTACTTTATTCTCCTGTCCACCAATAGCTCTCACTACATACCATTTCATCACCGAATCAGCCATTACTAGAATAATTTAAAGAAGTTATCTAAACCTGTTTGAAAAACTTTATCGATTACAGCTACAGCTAATGCAAAAACGATAGTAAAAACTGCAACTACTAATGTTGACTTTTGTGCTTCTTCACGAGAAATCCATGTCATATTAGTATTTAACTCTTCGAAAGAATCCTTAATGTATTGTATAAAGTTGTTCATTCTTATAAAAATTTGCACGGGTTGAGAGGCTCGAACTCCCGACACCTGGTTTTGGAGACCAGTGCTCTACCAACTGAGCTAAACCCGTATTTGAAAGGAGTCTCTCTTTAAAAGAGACTCCTTGTTTTATCTATAAACTATTCTATTAGTCTAAAATTTCAGTTACCTGACCAGCTCCTACTGTTCTACCTCCTTCACGGATTGCGAACTGTAAACCTACGCTTAATGCGATTGGTTGGATTAACTCAACAGTAATTGTTAAGTTATCACCAGGCATTACCATTTCAACTCCATCAGGTAAACCAATGTTACCAGTTACGTCAGTTGTACGTACGTAGAATTGTGGACGGTAGTTATTGTGGAAAGGAGTGTGACGACCACCTTCTTCTTTCTTTAAGATATATACCTCAGCTTTGAACTTAGCGTGTGGAGTTACAGAACCAGGCTTAACGATTACCATTCCTCTCTTGATATCATTCTTATCAATACCTCTTAATAAGATACCAGCGTTATCTCCAGCTTCTCCTCTATCTAAGATTTGACGGAACATTTCGATACCAGTTACTGTAGAAGTTAACTTCTCAGACCCCATACCGATGATCTCTACAGGATCTCCAGAATTGATGATACCAGTTTCGATACGACCAGTTGCAACAGTACCACGACCAGTAATTGAGAATACATCCTCGATTGGCATTAAGAAATCTTTTTCAGTATCTCTTGGTGGCTCTTCAATCCAAGTATCAACAGCTTCCATTAATTCTAAAACTGTATTTACCCACTTCTCTTCTCCATTTAAAGCTCCTAAAGCAGATCCTTGGATTACTGGACTATTATCTCCATCGTACTCGTAGAAAGATAATAACTCTCTAACTTCCATTTCAACTAACTCTAATAACTCCTCATCATCAACCATATCAACTTTGTTTAAGAAAACAACGATACGTGGAATACCAACCTGACGACCTAATAAGATGTGCTCACGAGTTTGTGGCATAGGACCATCTGTAGCAGCTACTACTAAGATAGCACCATCCATTTGTGCAGCACCAGTTACCATGTTCTTTACATAATCGGCGTGACCTGGACAGTCAACGTGTGCGTAGTGACGGTTTGCTGTAGCATACTCTACGTGAGAAGAGTTAATTGTAATACCTCTTTCTTTTTCTTCTGGAGCGTTATCGATTTGATCAAATGCTCTTTGCTCAGAATATCCTGCATCTGCTAATACTTTAGTAATTGCAGCAGTTAATGTAGTCTTACCGTGATCTACGTGACCGATAGTACCTACGTTTAAGTGCGGTTTCGAACGATCGTAAGTTCCTTTTGCCATGATTATTAATTTTAATTCTTAGTTAAATATATTTAGTGTTATCGTAAACTCTATTTTTTCAATTTCTAGAGCCAATGACGGGATTTGAACCCGTGACCTCATCCCTACCAAGGATGCGCTCTACCAACTGAGCTACACCGGCGTGGATTTGAGCGGGAGACCGGGTTCGAACCGGCGACATTCAGCTTGGAAGGCTGACGCTCTACCAACTGA
>NZ_CAZEFZ010000037.1:0-3650 GCF_964511145.1 Tenacibaculum amylolyticum | reverse complement strand
CAAATACCGAATGAATTTTTAAATGAAGATGGTACTACTCCAATCATTATAAGCAAAACTAAAAAAGGTGGAGAAGCGATACCTGATTTAAACCTTAATTACAATAGTCTTTTTTCTAATGCTATAGCAAACGAAAATGCTATTAAAAGAGCTGCGGCTCAAAATGCTAGAAACTGGTATAATAAGCAAGCGCAAAAAGTTTTAGAATATATAGAAAACAAATACCATAAAAGTTTTAAGAGTTATGACCAAGCCAGAGAATATTTATTTAATAAAACAGAAATAAATAATCTTAGTATAAATATTCCAAGAACTAGAAATAAGGTTTCTCACGATTTAGATATTACTAATAGCCAAAAGAATTCAGGCTTAAAAAACCTAAGAAGATTACAACAACGAGAAAGTGAGATTAGAAACGGGAGAGTTAATAGTTCTCTCTATCCTGATGTAAAAGTAAATGGGATTCCATTAAAAAACATTCGAAGCATACAGGATATTAACAGAGAGAGAGCCAAATTCTCTAATATAGTAAATTTACATTGGCAAAGTGATGAATTAGGCTTTATGAAAAACAGACTAGGTTGGTACAATCTTAGACCACAATTAGAGCCTGATGCCTTAAGAGATAAGAATGCTTTTTATCATAATTTAGATTATTGGGATCGTATAAACATGATGCAATTTTTAATTCATTATGAACAATACAAAAGATACAGTAGTCCTCCTTACGTACTTAGTACAGAAGCAGCAAGAATATTTAATCAATTTAATAATAGAATAGATATTGCTAATACAAACTTTATAGAAAATAAAGTTAGAGATCAATACAAAGATTATACAGTCTATCATCCTTTATATTGGAAAATAATTTTAAAAAACAAATACCATAACAACCCTTTTGCTGCTGGTTCTGCTAAACGAGATCATAATAGATTAAGAGATCAAGCTATTGCTAATCAAATACGCAGAACCCCTATAGGTACAACTTTAAATGTAGATAATATTGTAAGAAAGTTAGGAATAACAGATGCAGATCAACAGGAATGGTTAAATGCAAACCCAAATAAAGCAGCAGAATATGTTAACAGATTACGAGCTGCTGCACAACAAGATAGTGAAGATACATCAAACCCATTACCTACGGATGAGGAAGGAAATGAAGAACCAGAAGGACAAGCTGAACAATTAGAAAGAATTAGAATTTTACGTGAACTAGCGGCGGGAGCTAAAGTTGTAAAGTTAGTTAAAGAAGTTAATATTACTGATAATAACCAAAAAAACTGGATATATCGTAATCACCAATACGCTAACCAATTAGTTAGGTTTGCAGATGAGAATAGATTTAATAATTTTCTTCCAGAAGCAAAAAAAGAACAAATTAATAAGACTATTGGTTTATTGCCTATATTTGAAAGTCTAAGTCAATATTGGCCGCAAAATGATGAACAATGGGCTGTTGTAGGAGAATTGTTTAAAAGCGTTGCTGTAGAGATAGGTCTTAGTTTTATTCCTGGTTACGATATAGTAGATACTATTAAGAGTTTTAATAATGGAGATGTACTAGGAGTAGTATTAGGGTTAGCAGGAATTATATCCACAGCAGCAGGTAGCACAGTATTTAAAGGAGCTGTAAAAGCAGGAAGTAAGCTATATAAGATTTTGAGAATCTTTAGGCAAATCCAACATTTTGCATCTAAGCTAGGAAAAATAATTGCTAGAGGTTTTAAGCCTAAGTTAGCAGATGATATTATTGAACTAACAAATAATGCAGGGCATGTAATAGCTAGAGGAGCAGATGAAGTTGAAGACTTTGCAAGTGTATTAAGTAAATTAGATAATTTACCAAACGCAAAGAAACTTATTGAGAATGGAGCAGATCATAATTTAGTAAAACGAATTGATAATTTAAGTAGTGATCAATTAAATAAATTAGATCATCTAATTAGAAATCAAAGAAAGCCCGCAGGTTATAGTGGACAATTTGACTTTACAGCTACTAAAACAATAGATGGACAACAAGTAAGTGTAAGATATGATAAAAATGGATTTCCTGATTTTAAAAACTATTCTTTGGATCAAGGATTTACTTATAAAGCAGATAATTTAATTGGTAATGGAACTACTACAGATTTTACAAACGCAACAAATTGGTTAAGAAATAAGTTTCCCGATAAAAATATTCGATCTAGAGGTACTGCTGTAGAAATTGATGGTATAATTTATACTTGGCATCATCATCAAGACGGAAAATCTTTAATGCCTGTATTGAAAAATATTCATCGTTCATTTAGCCATTCAGGAGGAAGTGCTATCATAGATAGGGGTTTGCAAGGGGTATTTAGCTCACCATTTTAATAAATATAATAATGAAAGGACTAAATTTTTTTAAAAGTAAAACAAATAATGAAACGGATACCTACAGTAAAATAGAAAAATTGATAGGTTTTGAATTACCTAAATACTTTAAACTTTTCGCATCATTATACGAATTAGGTGAAGGTAATGTTTTATTGCAAAAATATTTCAATTCTAAATTTTCTTCTTATTCTGATTGTGGTTTAATAATATTTACCCCATCACAAAATGAAGAATATAATTTCTCAGGCTTCTTTAACAACAATGAACTTTTAAATGATTGGGAGGTATATTCTAGTGACAGTCATGAATTTTTAGAACATGGACTTATTAGAATAGCTGATGTTGGTATTGGTGGAGGTATTTTTATTGGGACTAGAGATGAAAATGAAGATAAAATCTTCCTTGTTAACTGGAGTAAAAGTGAAGATTATTGTTTAATTGCCAATAATATTTTTGAATTTTCTAAAACACTTATGTTCAAAGAAGAAAAAACTTTTTTACCAAATGAAGTTTCATACTCTGAATTATATAAAAATTGGGGAGAAGATTTTTGGCGTATAAGAGAATAATTAAAATAAATTTATAGTTACTATGGTTGAGGTGGAGAATATTTTCCACCTCTTCTAGTAATACTTATTATCTTTTTCTAAAAGTAACTTAAGATGAATTTTAGCTTTTTCTAAATTTTGAATTTTCAAACAATAAAACACAAAGTTTAAAAATATTGTTGAACTGTTGAAAACACATTTTACAGTACTGGTATTTAATCGCTAAATAGAAAAACAGATGATCAACAGTTTGTCAACATCAAAAATATAAAAGTAACTGTTGACAAACTGTTGATGTTTTGTTTACCTCTAGAAGCCTTGTTTTTACTCATGAAAAGCTTATTTTGTCAACAATCAACAAACTATCTGATAAATTATTTTTCAACTTCTAGTATTTCAAGATTTATATTAAATCAAATTCTTTTAAAAAAGCTTGTACTTCTTTAGGTCTTAATTTCTTTTTAAACTTGGCTATATCTAAAGGTATTTTTCTATTTTCTGCAATTATAGTATTAATTGCGTAACGCATTTCTCCATCATTTAGATAATAATAGGTTTCAAATAACTTCTTTTTCGTGTAAATAGCATTCATTTTTTTCTTTTTAATTAATAATAGTCCTTTATATATGGTAACACTTGGTGTAAACCTATTTTAGGACGATACACTGCCTTGTCATTTTGCGTTTTCTTGCGCTTTCCTATTTTCCTGTAATTCATACCATTTTTCTAATGTATTCATAGCTG
>NZ_CAZEFZ010000036.1:0-6899 GCF_964511145.1 Tenacibaculum amylolyticum | reverse complement strand
TGGCGGTGGCGGTGCTAGTGCGCCGGATGGTGGTGGTGCTTTTATTTTACCACATGTTAATTTAGGATATGATTTTAAGTATTTTTCTCTTTCTGCAGGTTGGAGTTATGTTAACTTCTTTGATGGAGGAACTATTAATAATCATCAATTATATGCTTCTGTACAAGTGCCTTTATCATATAGCTATTCAAATTTTGAAAACCGAGAGACTACTATTCCTATTGAAGATTTAAAAGACACTTCTTGGGATACAAAATCACATAGAATTTCGGCAATGGTACATTTGAATAATTTATCTGTAGAAGGCGATTCTCAATTTTCAGATGGTACTCCAATAAAAGGAAGAACAATTCGATTAGCTGGGTTTGAGTTTAATTCTTTTTTAAATGATAATTGGTTTTACTTTGTAAAAGCTGATGGAGCTTACAGTGGTATTCCTGCAGGTTATATGGATATTTTTATAGGTGGTGGTTATCATTTATCTATGAATAAAAACCGAACGAATATCCAAGCTAAATTCGGTATTGGTGCCGGAGGTGGCGGTGGTGTAGATACCAAAGGTGGTTTTTTAATTTATCCTGACCTTTCTATTGAACAAAAGATATACGACAATTTATATGTATCTGTAAATAAAGGATTTCTTATGAGTCCAAATGCTCACTTCCTATCTTCTACTTTAGGAGTTGGTTTAAAGTATTATATAGAGAAAGACGGAATTCAAATTGATGATGCTACTGCTAAGGAGTCTAAATTCAAGGGAATTGAAACTATTATTAAGCAAGACTGGTACATTGATGCCAATAGAAATGGTGGGTTCTCTCAAGATATGCATCAAATTTCATTACAAATCAATGTTTTCCTTAATAAATATATTTACGGAGCAGGTCAAACTTCTTTTGCTAACTTTGGAGATGCGGGAGCTTATGCAGAAGGTATTGTAGGGTTAGGTGTGCAGTCACCTCTATTTTTAGATCGTAAAGTAAGTGTATTTGCACAAGTACTGGCTGGTGCTGCTGGCGGTGGTGGAATAAGTACTGGTGAAGGATTAATTGTAAAACCAAGTTTAGGAACAAATGTAAAACTGACTAATAATCTTAACCTTAGAGGTGGATTTGGATATGTAAAAGCAAGAGGAGGCGAATTAAGTAGCGTTTTTGCTAATTTTGGTTTAACTTATGATTTCTCTTTTCTAAGTGCAAAATAAACTTTTCAATTATTAATGTATCTTTGTCGCTAATTGCTGGAGATTTATGCAGAAAAACATCAACATACAAAATAAAAAAGCTCGCTTTGAATACGAGATTTTAGATAAATATACCGCTGGTATTCAGCTTACAGGTACAGAAATAAAATCGATAAGACAAAGTAAAGCTAGAATTACCGAAAGCTTTTGTGAATTTAATGAACGAGGAGAATTGTTTGTTATAAACATGTATATAGAAGAATATGCATTTGGAAATCATTACAACCATAATCCTAAGAGTGAAAGACGACTGTTATTAAATAAGCAAGAATTAAAAAAGTTAGCTCGTGAAGTCGAAGCAAAAGGAAATACAATTGTTCCTTTACGCTTATTCATAAATGAAAATGGATGGGCTAAGTTAGAAATTGCTTTAGCTAAAGGTAAAAAGACGCACGATAAACGTCAAACTATTAAGGATAGAGACAATAAAAGAGACTTAGCTCGACTTAAAAAAAGCTTTTAGACAATGCTAAAAGAAAAACTAGCTCCTTACAATATAATATTAGCTTCAGGATCTCCAAGAAGACAACAATTTTTTAAAGACTTAGATTTAGATTTTGAAATTCGTTTAAAAGAAGTTGAAGAAATATATCCAGAACACTTAAAAAGTGCAGAAATAACTGAGTTTTTAGCAGATTTAAAGTCTAAACCTTTTGATAGCGAATTGACTGAAAAAGACTTGTTAATTACGTCGGATACTATTGTCTGGTTAAATAATACAGCTTTAGGAAAACCTAAAAATTATGATGAAGCTTTTACAATGCTTAAAAGCTTATCAAATACTACTCATGAAGTAATTACCTCTATAAGTATTAAATCTTTAACGTTTCAAAAAATTATTAGCGATAGCACACTTGTTTATTTTAAAGAGTTATCCAATGAAGAAATTGATTATTATATAAATACCTATAAACCTTACGATAAAGCTGGTTCTTATGGAATTCAGGAATGGATTGGAAAAATAGGAATAGATAAAATAGAAGGTAGCTACTTTACAGTAATGGGCTTACCTGTTCATAAATTATATAAAGAATTGATGAATTTATAATTCTCTTGTTCTTTAAAAGTTTATTTTTGACCCGAATTTACAACGCAACAATGAAAAAATATACGTACACAGAAAAAAAAGACACTCGCTCAGGTTTTGGAGATGGATTAACTGAATTAGGAAAAGAAAATCCTAATGTAGTTGCTTTATGTGCAGATTTAACTGGTTCTTTAAAAATGAATGAGTTTGCAAAAAATCATCCAGAGAGATTTTTTCAAGTAGGAATTGCAGAAGCAAACATGATGGGAATTGCTGCTGGATTAACCATTGGAGGAAAAATTCCTTTTACTGGTACATTTGCAAACTTTTCAACAGGTCGTGTATACGATCAAATTCGCCAATCTATTGCATATTCAGATAAAAATGTAAAAATCTGTGCTTCTCATGCTGGATTAACTTTAGGTGAAGATGGGGCAACACACCAAATTTTAGAAGATATTGGGTTAATGAAAATGTTACCTGGTATGACGGTTATCAATACATGTGATTATAACCAAACTAAAGCTGCTACTAAAGCCATTGCTGATCATGATGGTCCTGTATATTTACGTTTTGGAAGACCTAAAGTACCTGTATTCATGCCAGAAAATGAGTTTGAAATAGGGAAAGCCGTTATATTAACAGAAGGAACTGATGTTACTATTGTTGCTACTGGACATTTAGTTTGGGAATCTTTACAAGCTGCAGAGCAATTAGAAGCTGAAGGTATTTCTGCTGAAGTAATAAATATTCATACGATAAAACCATTAGACGAAGAAGCTATTTTGGCTTCTGTAGCAAAAACTAAATGTATTGTTACAGCTGAAGAACATAATAAATATGGAGGATTAGGAGAAAGTGTAGCTCGTTGTTTAGTACAAAACACTCCTACCCCACAGGAATTCGTAGCTGTAAACGATAGCTTTGGAGAATCTGCTACTCCAGATGAATTAATGAAAAAATATAAGATTAACGACGAGGCTGTTGTTGCAGCAGTTAAGCGTGTGTTAAAAAGAAAATAGAAAATAAACAAACGAATCAAACGTTTTACTACAAACAATCTTATAAATCATAAAAAGATGAAAAAACTAATTTTTGCATTGTGCTTATTTTTTGCAGCATCACAATTTGCTGAAGCACAAATTCATTTCGGTATTAAAGGTGGTGTTAACTACAACTCAGATTCTTTTAGAGAAGTTTCTGATGATCTTATCAATGGAAATGCTGAAAGTAGAACTGGATTTCATGCAGGTATTTGGTTGCGTTTTAAACTTCCAATGACTGGTTGGTATATTAGACCTGAATTAGTATACACACAATTAAAAAGTGAAGTTCAATTTAGAAATACTCCTACTACAGATGTTGCTGCTTCTTACAACTTTAAGAAGTTAGACATTCCTGTATTATTAGGTAAAAAATTCTTAAAAATAGCGTATTTAAATATCGGGCCTTCTTTTCAATATGTACTTGATGGAAATTTAGACATTGATACGATCTCTAATATTAATGCTGATGGTTTTACTGTTGGAATGCAACTTGGAGGTGGAATTGAATTAGGAAAACTTGGACTTGATGTACGTTGGGAAAGAGCTTTTTCTGATATTGAATCTGATTTAATATCATCTGCAGTAGGTGCTACAGCTCAGAGATTTGATACACGCATCAACCAAATAATTATTGGTTTATCTTACAGGTTCTAAGAATAACATTTTTCTATATATAATGAAAAGCAACACTAAAAAAGTGTTGCTTTTTTATTTCCTTTATATTTCTCTAAATCCTAAGAAACACCTGTTATAAATTGTGTTCACAGATATTTTTTATTAAATACAAACAAATTATAATAATCTTCTAACCTATCTAATAAGTCTCTTCTAAAACTACATGTATTGGTTTTCTAATATATTATTGAAAATAGTATGAACAAATACATAATTAAGGTTTTTACATCACTTTATTAAATAATCTAACTTAGAAGAAATAAATACCTCTAAGTCTATCATATTATATAATAATTAATTACATAAAAAAACTCTGTACATTTAAGTACAGAGTTTTTAATATATATAAACTACTTTTTACTATCTATCGATTTGAAACTCGAATATTAGGATTCAAATAATCTGGTAAAGTTGGATTATCTGGGTCACTAAAATCATTTGTAGGATCTCCATCTTTATTCGCATCCTCAAATATTGTTAATATACCATCACCATCATCATCATTATCTACAAAATTAAAAGCATTATCTTCATCTGTATCGTCATTCCAAGGAATTCCATCTCCATTAAGGTCTTCTAGAATTGAAGGAACACCATCTCTATCAGAATCTGTATCTTCTACAATATCATTTAATTCTACATAAAACATTAAGCTTTCATTAGCTTGTATTGCATTATTTCCTTGATTTCTATAAGCAAGTCCAGAAGGAATGAAAATAATTCCTTTTCCTGTATTTTCAAAAGTTAATGGATTACCTGGAGTAGTGATGTTAGTACCTCCTTTAAAGTTTGTAAATCCATAAGACCATCCTCTAATTACTCCAGCACCTAAGACAAACCATAGATTGGTATTTCTATCAAATTCAGCACTTAAGTCCTCTGTATTTAAAATTCTTTGTCCATGATAACTAACCAACACTGAGTCTACCACTGTTGGATTTCCTTTAGGAGATGTACCTTCGTCAATGACATATGTATACAGCTTATAATCAATAGCAACATCATTTATCGTTTCAACTACATCTTGTGTCCTTAACTTCGTATCGTTAAAAAGTGAAGTTTGACCAGCGTCTATTCTTTTTACTATATCTTCTGTTGCATCATAATAATGATTTTGCAAAAATTTAACGATCGTATCGTTATCTCTTACCGCCTGAGCTGCATGATCGAAATTATCTACAGGAATACCTCCTTGACTACCACAAGCATATACTAGTAGAGATACAATTCCTAATAGAAAAATGTGTTTAAATTTTATCATTAACTTAAATTTTAACGCGCAATTTACCATTTTTATACCTTTGTAAAAAGTAAACGATAAAAAATTAACTTTTTATATGAGAATTGACAAATATTTATGGTGCATTCGACTTTTTAAAACAAGAACTATTGCTACAAATGCTTGTAAAAAAGGGCAAGTTAAAATCGAAGACATTAATGTAAAGCCATCTAGAGAGGTTTTTGGAGGAGAAACTATTATAGTAAGAAAAAACCAAATTAATTATAAAATACAAGTATTAGATATCCCTGAAAATCGGGTAGGTGCAAAATTGGTAGATCTATATAGAAAAGATATAACTCCAAAAGAAGAATTTGAAAAAACCGAATTATTAAAATTTGCTAAAGATTATTATAGAAAGAAAGGTACAGGTAGACCTACTAAAAAAGATAGAAGAGATATCGAAGATTATTATGATACTAACGAAGAAGATGTTTAAATTTGCTGTATGATTGAAGCTACCAATATAATCTTAAATAACACAGAAATAGCGCAAAAAATTAGACGAATTGCCTATCAGATATACGAAGTAAATTATAAGGAAAATGAAATTATTATAGCTGGTATTGCTGATAATGGATTTTTCCTAGCTGAAAAAATTGTAGCCATACTACAAGAAATATCAGATATTACTATTACACTTTGTAAAGTCTCTATAAATAAGAAACAACCTTTAGAAGCTATTACAACAGACCTCCCTCCTGCTGATTATACAGAAAAATCTGTTGTTTTAGTAGATGATGTATTACATTCTGGTACTACTTTAATATATGCTATTAAGCATTTTTTAGACGTTCCTCTTAAAAAGTTTAAGACAGCAGTATTAGTGAATAGAAATCATAAAAAGTATCCTGTAAAAGCCGATTTTAAAGGAATTTCTCTATCAACTTCTATAAAAGAACATGTAGTTGTAGAATTTTCAAATAATGAAATTATAGCTTACTTAAAGTAAGCTTTTTATTTCATTTACTATTTCCTCACTAGATTTATCATCTGCTTTTATTTTGATACTTGCTTGTTCGTAAAAATAACTACGCTCAAATAAATGCTTGGCTATAAATTCAGGTAACTCTTCATTTGAAATTTTAGCAACTAAGGGTCTTTGCTCTTTCTCTTTATATAACCTTTCACAAATTGTAGTAATAGAGACTTTAATATAAAAAGAACTTACATTATTTGTAAAACTATTAATCAAATTCATATTATTTGCATAGCAAGGCGTGCCTCCACCAAGAGATAAAATGAAACTTTCATCACTTTCTAGTAGTTTTTTTAAATATTCATGCTCTTTTAACCTAAAAAAAATCTCTCCTTCAGTTTCAAAAATAACAGGAACCGTTTTCCCTAATTGCGTTTCTATATAATCATCTAAGTCTATGAACTTTAAGTTTAATTTAGATGCCAATTCCTTACCGATAGTGGACTTCCCACTAGCCATATATCCCAATAAAATTATCTTCATACTTCAAAATAAAAACAAATATCTAGAAAAAAAATGAGAAAAAAGTTTTGAGATTTAAATTGTAGTTGTATATTTGCACTCGCTTTTAGAAAAGTAATCAAGACCGGGTAGCTCAGTTGGTAGAGCATCTCCCTTTTAAGGAGAGGGTCCTGGGTTCGAGCCCCAGC